>CAIXRH010000276.1 GCA_903921785.1 uncultured Pseudomonadota bacterium | reverse complement strand
GTCGTCGGACGGGCCTCGCCCGCCCCCACCCCGCCGCGGCGGCGGCCGGCTCACGAGGGGCTCCGGAGGCGACGACGATCCACGAGGGCGGGGGTGTTCATGGCCGCGGGCTAACCCAACGGCGGCGGCCCGGTGCGGGTCGTGTGGCCGGCGCCGCGGCGGTGGGCGCGTGAAGCGGAGGGCTGACGGTCGTTGCGCCTGACCCGGGTCGTGCGGGCACCGCCGCTGTATGGCGCCCCTGCCCACCGTCCCCCGGGCACAACCTCGACCGACCGGCTGCAGCGGGCCCCTCAGCAAAACGTAGCTTGTCCCTACAGTCTACCGTCTAAAGCCTACAGCCTGTCGAACAACCCCGGCGCCAAAACCCGCCCCTGCCGCGCCAGCCGCTCCGGGGAATGCCCGAAGGCGGGCGACCGGTTCACGTCGAGCAGGACCACCCCGCCATCCGCGACGACATAGTCGAATTTTCCATAGTCGAAGCCCAGCTCCGCGCGCACGGCTTGCAGCTCGGGGGGCGGCTCCACGTCCTCCCAGCCGAGCGCGTCCCGACGCTTCACGATCGGAAACGGCGACCAGTAGAGCTCCGACAAGGAACGTTCCCCGAGGAACGACCAGCTTCGCAGGCAGTAGTGTTCCCCGCGCCGCTCGGGAAGGAACTTCTCCACGAGCAGCGCCGGGTTCCCCCACACCCCCGCCGGCACCTCCGCGCTGCTGGCGAAGATCGGGTACGCGTACGGATCGAGCCAGTCCGCGTAGCCGAGCGGGAGCCAGCCGCGCCGCGCCAGCGTGTCCCGCAGCCGCCCGAGCACGCCGCGCCCTTCGAGCGCCCGCTCCGGCTTTCCCCCGTGGTTGAGCAGGGTCTTCACGATGACGGGCCCCGCCCACTCCGCGGGTCCGTTCACCCGATGGCGGGTGACCTTCGCCTTGGAGATGTCCACCACTCGCCGGTTGACGACCCGCGGAATGTGCCGCACCGCGTCGAGGTACGGCTGCGGGGTCACCGTCAGGTCCACGTGGAGAAACACGATGTCCGCCGCGATCGGCGCGCCGAGCCCGGTCTGCACGGTGACGGCGTGTCCGGCGGCCTCCCACTCCGCCACCATCGGCCAGAGTACGTAGCCGACCTCCCGAGCGTGGGTGTCCCGCTCGTGGAGCAAGACCGTGATGTTCACCGCCGCGACTCCGCCGGCCGCGCGGCGCTGAGCGCCGTCACCACCGCGTTCTCCTGCTCGGGGAGGATGGTGCGGAGATCGAGGATCACCGCCCCGTCCAGCGCACGAGCCACCAGCGCGGGCTCGCCGGTGCGGAGCTTCGCGAGGAGCTCGTCCACCCCGGGGGTGGTGAGCCGCACGCCCCACCCGGGGAGGTCGGCGCCGGGGAGCGCGCCGCCGCCGGCCTGGCCCTGCGTCGGCACCGCCTTCGCGGCCCATCCTTCCGAAGTCAGACGGTCGGCGAGCACGTGCGCGCGCGGACGGAGCGCGGCGCCGTCCAGCCGCAGGAGCGCGACGGCCGGCGGCTCGGCCCCGGCTTCATAGTCCGCCAGCGTACCCTCCAGGGCCGCCAAGACCAGCCGGTCGAGGCGCAACGCCCGGTACAAGGGATGTTTCCGGGCCTTCGCCACCAACGCCGCCTTCCCCACGACCAGCCCCGCCTGCGGGCCCCCGAGCAGCTTGTCCCCGGAGAAACACACCACGTCGTTGCGGGAGACCGCCTCCGCCACCGTGGGTTCGCCCAGCCCCTCGGCGAGCGCCCCGGACCCGAGGTCCTCCAGGAGCAGCACGCCGTGTGCATCGGCGACGCGGCGCAGCTCCGCCGGATCCGGCGCCTCGGTGAACCCGGTGATCTTGAAGTTGCTGGGGTGCACCCTGAGGATCGCCGCCGTCTCCGGTCCGATCGCGCGCGCGTAGTCCGCCGCGCGGGTGCGGTTGGTGGTGCCGACCTCCACCAGCCGTGCGCCACCCGCCGAGATGACCGCCGGCACCCGGAAGCTCCCGCCGATCTCCACCAGCTCGCCCCGCGAGACGATGACTTCCTTCCCCGCCGCCAACGCCGTGAGCACCAAGAGTACCGCCGCGGCGTTGTTGTTCACGGCGAGCGCCGCCTCCGCGCCGACGAGCCCCCGCAGTCGCTCCTCCACCCCGAAGAGCCGCTCGCCCCGCTCCCCCGTCGCCAGGTCGAGCTCCAGGTTGCACCAGCCCTTCGACACGGCGTCGAGGTGCGCCCGGGCGCGATCCCCGAGCGGCGCACGCCCGAGGTTGGTGTGAAGCACCACGCCGGTGGCGTTGATCACCGGGCGAAGCCGAGGTCGGAGGCTGGCTTCCACCGCGGCGCGCACCGCGAGCGGCCAGTCCGGGGGCACGTCGGCACCGGCCCGGGTGGCGTCCACCAGGCGGCGCGCTTCGCGCACCACCAGCGTTCGGGGCAGGTCGGGCAGCGCCGCCACCAGGCGGCCGACCGCGGGGAGCGCACGGCGGGTGTCCATCGGCCGAAGGTATCCCCTCCAGCCGCCTCGGGCGGGGCGCAGCGAAATCGGGCCCCGGAGCCCTCCCCACTACTGGGGATGGAGGCTCCCCGTCCCCCGAAGTGTGGGCTATTGCGCCACGTCGAGAGGTCTACACATGGATCCTATCGCCGTCCTCCACACCGACGCGTCCGGTCGGGTCACGAACGCCAACCGCCAGGCCCGTCGGAAGCTCGGCGCCGTTGTCGGGCAGCGTTGCACCGACGTGGTCGCGCTCCGGGACGCCTCGGGGCGCCCGATCTGCACCGAGCGCTGCGCCGGTGCGCTGTCCGGCCAGTCGGAGGGGGCCCGGGAGAGCCACGGCACCAGCCGGGGCAACAGCATGAAGGTGCACTGCATCGCCATGGGCGCCGGCGCGACCATCCTGCTGGAGGCCGAACGCCCGCCCGAGACCCAGGTTTCGCTGTCTCCCCGGGAGCACGAGGCGCTCTCACTGGTGGCCGAGGGGCTCACCGCCCGCCGCATCGCCAAGAAGCTGGGCGTCGCCGAGTCCACCATCCGCACCCACCTCAACAACGCCAAGGAGAAGCTGTCCGCCCGTACGCTGCCGGAGGCGGTGAACCTCCTTGGAAAGGGCGTGGTCTCGATGTCCGCGGCGCCGCGCTCACCCAAGGGCGGCGAGCAAGACGGCGAGTGAGGAGCCGAGGGCGGGGTCGGCGAGCAGCTCGGCCGGCGCCCGCCCCAGGTCGTGCACCGCGATGGACCGTCGGCCGGTCGAGGGCACCGGGGGGTCCAGGAGCTCGGCCTCGGGCCCGTCGGCCGTGCGCAGCAGCAGCCAGGGGGTGACCCGGTCCAGCTCGGTGTCGAACGCGTCCTGGCTGAGGTGCTCCGCGTTCCAACCCGGGTCGAACGTGGCCCCGACGAAGAGCACGGCGCGGACGCGATCGCGCACCCCCGGCGCCTCGTTCAGGGCCCGCAACAAGGCGGCGCCGTCGTCCGCGGCGAGCACGAAGCGCGTGGCGGGGGCGGCCTCCAGGGCGTCGAGCGCCGCGAGGTCCACCGAGGGGCGTTCGTGCACCCGAACGCCCTGCAGGGCCACCGCGGGCGCGCCGAACCAGACCACCCGCACCTCGGCGAGGCGTCGGGTGACCGCCTCCGCCAGCGGCGCGCCCCGGTCGGCGAGCACGTCCCAGCTCACCCCGGCGCCCAGCAGCGTGGTGGTGGCGTAGTCCGCACCCAGGAGCTCCGGGTCCTCCGTCCAGCCACCGGAGGGCGGCTTCGGCCCCACCGGCAAAAACGCCGCCATCTTCGCCTTCCACTCCTCGATCGTCCCGTTCTTCGCCTCCAGCTCGCCGCGGAAGAACGAGGCCAGCACCATCTGGTGGAACAGCACCGGGTCCCACGATGGGGGGCGGGGCCAGGCGAAGTACAAGGCTCCGCAGAAGAGCGCGATGAACGTGGACCAGAGCGCGACGTCGGTCATCGGACGCTGAACGTCCAGGCCGGGAGGGGCTTGCCCGTGAGCTTGGCACGCCGCGCCGCGAGGTGCAGCGCGGTGTAGAGCGCCAACCACTCCCAGAACGGCTTCTCGTCGATGCTGAACTCCACGAAGGACCAGACGAAGTAGCCCGCCATCGAGGCCGGCATGGCCCACGCGAGCACCTCGGCCTCCGTGCCCTTCGTGTCCTGGATGGTGACGTACGCCATCCGCCCGATCGTGACGACCAGCGCGATGAGCAGGATCACCCCCACGATGCCGGTGTGGGCGATCTCCCCCCAGATGATCCCGTGGGGGTACCGGTACACCGAGTGGTACAGGTAATCACTGTACTGGGCGAGGTGGTCGATGTAGCCGCCGGGGCCGATGCCGAGCCCGTAGCTGTCCCGGAACATCCCCAGACAAGCCGACCAGTTCAGCGCGCGGATGTCGCTCGCGAGCAGCACGGTGATGTTCCCGGAGATACGGTTGAGCCCCTTGCCCAGATCGCCAAGGTTGGCGAACGCGGCGAGCGCGAAGAGCGCACCGCCGACGACCGAGAAGCGGATCGCCCACTTCCGGAACAGCGGCTGCCCCAGCGCCACGATGAAGCCCCCGATCACCACGGCCCCGGCCCCGCCACGGCTGCCGCTGGTCATCATCGCGAAGAACACGAAGACCGTCGCGAGGAGGAGCCCCCATCGGTACGCCGGCCGCTTCTGGATCAGCGCCAGCCCGACCATCGCGTGGATCACGAAGGAGAGGTTCATCGCGAACCAATTGGGCTGCTGGCCGAGGCCGGTCTCCCGACCGCCGCTCTCCGCCGCCTTCCACTGGCTCGCATAGTTGGTGAGCCCCAGCGCGTCTCCGAAGATCGCCAGCACCCCGATGAGGATGCAGGTGAGCGTCCACCACCAGAGCATCGTCTTGACGTGCTCCCAGGTCTCGATGAAGGCGAGGATGACGCTCGCGGTGGCGAAGATCACCCCGAAGGTGACGATCTCCTTCGCCCCGTCGCTCACCTTGGTACACCAGAACAGCCCCAAGAACCGCCAGCCGACGATGGCGAGCATCACCGGCTTCCAGGGCCAGGCCCGCCAGAGCGCCTTCTGACCAAAAACCGCGCGCAGCCCGAGCGCAATGAGCGCGAGGAAGAGCACCGGCTCAAACAGCCCGATGCTCATCTTCCCGATGGTGAAGAACGACATGGTGCCGGTGGAGAGGAGCCGCGCGCCGAGCATCCCGCCGACGGCCCATACCGGGTGGTCCAACATGAAGACGGTGACCACGAACCCCGCCGCGAGCAGGACCGGCGCCCGCCAATCGACGACAAAGGCGACCAACAACACAGCCTGAATCAGCAGAATCGCCGCCACCGGGCCAACATGGGCGCCCTTGAGGCGTTCTCGGATCTGGTCCAGCATCGTGGCCCGCCGTTAGCGTCGCGGGCCACAACGTGTCAACCTCTCCGGATGATCCTCTCGCTCGTCATCGCCGCCTCCGGCGCCACCCTCGAAGTTGGGCCGGGCAAAGCGTACGCCACCATCAACTCCGCGCTCACCGCCTCCAAGTCCGGGGATGTGATCTCGGTCTCGCCCGGCACGTACACCGAGGAGCTGGATCTCCGCGGGAAGAACGTCTCCGTCCTCGGCGCGCAGGGGCCGTACTCCACCACGATCGAGGCGGTGAACGCCATCTACCTCGACGGTGGCACGTTGGAGGGGTTCACCCTCACCGGCGCGTCGGCGCTGGCGGTGGTCGTGACCACCGGCTCCCCCACCCTGCGCGAGCTCGTGGTCCAGAGCCCCGGAACCTACGGCATCGGCGCCAGCGGCGGCTCCCCCGTCGTCGAGGAGTCCGTGGTGTACAACGCCGGCCACTCCGGGTTCCTGGTGTCGGGCGGCAGCGCGTCCATTCGTCGCTGCATCTCGGTAGACTCGGCGAAGTACGGCTTCTACATGAAGGCGGCGGGGGCGGTGTACAATTCGTTGTCGCTGCGTGGCCCCTACGGGTTCGTGGTGCAGGCGACCGGCGTCACCGCCACCAACGACGCGTCCCTCGCCGCGAGCACCGCGGGCCTCGCCACGCTCGCCGCCGGCACGTTCACCAACTCGGTGGTGCAAGGCAGCACCTACGTGGCCTACTGCAACGGCGGCGACATCACGCTGCCCAACGGCATCGGCTACGACAAGTACGCGGCGAAGACCTGTGCCGCCTCCGCCCTGAACAACGTCGACAACGTCGACCCCAAGTTCACCGCGTACTCCGCCTCCTCCGACCTCTGGCAGCTCGACCTCGCGCCGAAGGCCGGCTCGCCCATGGTCAACGGCGGCTCGGGGCTCGACCTCGACGGCTCCGTGGCCGACCTCGGCATCTTCGGCGGGAGCGTCGGCGCCTGGCGCGATCGCGACGGCGACGGCGTCCCCGTGGGCTTCGACTGCGACGACCACGCCGCCAGCCGCTACCCCGGCGCCACGGAGATCGCCGACGGCCTCGACCAGGACTGCGACGGCGCGATCGACGAAGACATCCCGGTCGACACCGGGACCATCGACACCGGCCCCATCGATACCGGCACGATTGACACCGGCACGATCGACACCGGGGACACCGGCTCGGTCGACACCAGCATCGACACGGCCGACACCGGCGCGGGCGCCGACCTCGACCACGACGGCTACGCCGCATCCGTGGACTGCGGCGACCACAACGTCGACAGCTACCCCGGCGCCCGCGAGATCATGGACGGCGTCGACAACGACTGCGACGGCGCCGTCGACGAAGGCACCGCCAATGGCGACGACGACCACGACGGCTGGACCATCCTCGCCGGCGACTGCGACGACACCGACGCCAACCGGCACCCCGAGGCCGAAGAGGTCGCACGCGACGGCGTGGACCAGGACTGCGACGGTGTGGACAGCACGCCCCGCCACCAGGATAACGACGGCGACGGCTACACCGACGACTCCGACTGCGACGACACCGACCCCAAGTCCTACCCGACCGCCAAGGACCCCACCGACGGCGTGGACAACGACTGCGACGGCCTCGCCGACGACGACGCGCTCAACGCCGACGCCGACGGCGACGGCCAGACCCCCGCCGAAGGCGACTGCCGCGACGACAACCCGAACTACTACTCGGGCGCCCTCGACCTCGCCGACGACTACGTCGACCAGGACTGCTCCGGCGAGGACAACTACGACGTGGACCGCGACGGGAACGCCGCGCCCGCCAGCGGCGGCACCGACTGCGACGATCTCCGCAGCACCACCCACCCGGGCGCCGCGGAGATCTGCACCGACTCGCTGGACAACAACTGCGACGGCACCGTCAACGAGTCGTGCGACACCGGCGGCAGCGGCAGCGGAACGGACGACGGCTGCGGCTGCGACGCCACCCCCGGCGCGTCCGCGCTCGCCGGCCTCTTGCTCGCGAGCGCAGGAATTCTGCGTCGCCGCGTTTCCAAGTCTTGACAGTCGCCCGCTGCCGGGTTCATATTTGGCCGTCTCCATGAGGGGTGGTCCCGGAGTGGAGAACGGCATCACGCCGACCGCAAGAGAACTTGGTTCTCGAGGAGACACAATGTCCTTCATCAAGCCCCTGATCGCCCTTCTCGCCGCCGCCTTCATCGGCACCGCCGTGGTTGCCTGTGGCACCGCGTCCTCCACCGACACCGCGACCGACGCGGCCTGAGAAGGCTGCCTTCGGGCAACACGGCCCCCGCGGCTCTTTGAGCCGCGGGGGTTCGTGTTTTTGCCCTCCGCGCGCTAAGCGTGCATCCCATGAGCCTCCTCAAGCCCCTCCTCGCCTTCTTCGTGGCCGCCCTCATCGGCGCCGCGGCCGTCGCCTGCTCCTCCTCCTCCAGCGGCGACAGCGGCAACGCCTGCGTCGAGGTCTGACGGGCGGGCGAGGCGGTGACCCGCCGCACGACCTTCGGCCTCGGGATCGCCGTGGTCCTCGGGCTCCTCTGCGGCGGGGTGCCGATGTGGCGCGCGTTGCACCCGCCTCCGGTGGAGTCCGCGCGCGCGGCCGCGCTCGACACGATCCCGGCCCTCGTCCCGGAGGTCACGCCGTCCGCGTGGCTCACCGCGCACTTCGCCGCGCCGATCGCGGCGCAGGGCCCTGCGCCAGCCGGCTGGGCGCCCGTGGAGGCGTCCGTGAAGGCCAGCGACTGCTCCGGCTGCCACGTGGAGCAGGTGGCCGCCTGGCGCACGAGCCGGCACGCGGCGGCGATGGGGCCCGGGCTCACCGGCCAGGCCCTCGAGGACCGCGCCGGCCAGTGTGACCGCTGCCACGCCCCCCTGGCGGAGCAGGCGGGCACCACCCCGCTCACCGCCGAGGGGGTCACCTGCGCGGCCTGCCACGTGCGCGGGTGGGCCAGGAGCGGGCCGCCGCGGCGCGAGGGCGTGGCGGCGGTGGAGAACGCCCCGCACGGCGGCTTCACGGAGGTGGCCGACTTCGCCGACCCCGCCTTCTGCGGCACGTGCCACGACTTCTCGGCGAACGCCACCCCGGTGGCCGGCAAGCGCCTCCAGGAGACCACGGAGGAGTGGCGGCGCACCCCCGCCGCCGCCGCCGGCAAGACCTGCCAGACCTGCCACCTCCCCGACCGCGCCCACACCTTCGCTGGCGTGCACGACGCCGAGCTCGTGAGGTCGGCGTTCACCGCCGAGGCGAAGTTCATCACCGACGGCGGGCTCATCGTCGGCCGCCTCCGCGTCACCGCGACGGACGCCGTGGGCCACCGCCTCCCGACCTACACCACCGCCGAGCTCTGGCTGACGGTGGACCAGCTCGACCGGGACGGCCTGCTCCTCGACGGCACCCACCAGGAGGCGGTCATCGGCCGCCGCCTGAGCCCGGACAACCGCGAAGAGCTCTTCGACACTCGGCTCTTCCCCGGCGAGACCCACGACCTCGCCTACACCGCCGACCTGGAGCCGGAGTGCAGCGCCTTGCTCGCCCGGGTGGAGGTGCGCCCCGAGGCCGCGTACGAACGGCACTACGCGGACTGGATCGACGCCGAGAAGGGGGACGTGGCCGCGCTCGGGAAAGCGCTGGAGGCGGCGAAGGCGGCGCGGTTTGTGGCCTGGCAGGAGCGCGTGGTGCTCCCGGAATGAGCGCGGCGGAGGCTACCGGCGGCGGACGGGGATGGGCACCAGCTCGGGCTGGGGCTGGGGGCTCGGGAAGAGCCGCTCCGCAAGGTCTTCCAAGCGCTCCCGCACCTTGTCCCAGGCGCTCTGCCCGCGGCGTCGGGGGGTGGAGGACTTCGGTTCGCTCATGGCGGGGTCCGGGAGTGAGGGTGCCTGCTCCCAACGATAGCACCTCCCCGCGCATTCCGGTACTCCCGTGAAGACGGGCCCCTCAATCGGCTTGTGGATCGCCCTGGTGCTGTACGCGGTGCTCGCGTTCACCACGGTTCGGGCGGTCGGCTTCGTGGGGGAGGTCGACATCGGCTGGGCCCTGGCCGAACCGCCGAAGGTGCTGGCGCAATGGGAGCCGCCGCTCGACAGCGCGGTCGGCGGCGATCTGGGCGTCCTCCAAGCGCGGCAGACGCGCCCGCTGGAGTCCCTCCGGGGGGACGGCTGGCGCCTCCCGCTGGCGGTCAACGCGTACACCAGCGGCCTGCCCGACTGGCCGGCGCGGGCCGCGCGGGCGGTCACCGGGGAGCGCGGCGCCGGGGTGGCGATGACCGTGGCGCTCGGCGGTCTGCTCCTCGCGCTCGCGCACCGCTTCCTCCGGTTCCACGGCACCCCCACCTCGGCGGGCGCCATGGCGCTGCTCCTCGCCAGCGACTGGGTCTTCGTGTTCTTCAAGAAGGTGCTCGGCGGCACCGAACTCCTGCTCCAGGCGGCCGGGCTCCTGGTGATCTGGGCGTTGTGGAGCCGCCGCTGGAAGGGCGGCCGCCACGGGACGTTGGCCATCGCGATCGGGGTCGGGCTCGGTCTCGCGGCAAAGATCACCTTCGCGGGCACGCTGGCCGCCTTCGCCGTGGCGGCCTGGCTCACCCGCCGTGACCGTCCCAACGTCTTCCCGCCCGCCCCGCTCCGTCTCGCGGTGCTGTGCGTCGTCCCCCTCGCCTGCCTCGCCCCGGAGCTGGTCAGCCTCGGCCACCACGCGGCGCTGGGGGACGTTCCGCGGATCGTCTCCCACGACACGCTCGGCCTCCAGGGCGGCCGACTCTTCGACGGCGCCCACCTCGGCCGGGAGGCGTTCGCGAACCTCTGGCGGTACGTCGGCAACCCGCTTGGCTGGCTGGCGGACGCCTGGGGGACCACCCCCGTGCAGGCGCTCTCCCTCGGGCGCGGGCTCACGCTCACGCTCGGCGTGGCCGGCGCCGCGATGGAGTGGTGGCACCGCACCCGGTCGCCCTCGGCGGCGCTGCTCCGGTTCTTGTCGTTGGCCGTGCCAATCCAGATCGCCGCCCTGTTCCTGCTGAACCACGACCTCCACCACCTCGCCGAAGCCTCCGTCCCGCTGGCGCTGCTCACGGCGCTCGGCGTCGACCGGGTGGCCAGCGAGGTGACGCGCCCCCGGTCCCCCACGCGGGCCTTCCTGCTGGCGCTCCTGGTGCTCCCCGCCGTCGGCGCCGGCGCGCTGCAGCTCCGCGCCACCGACGCCGTCGTGCGGACCGCCCGCGCCCGCACCTTCACCGCCGACGGGCAGGCCGCGCTCGCGTCCTTCCTGCGGGCCCACGACGTGCACCGGCTCGTCGTCAACGACTACGAGCTCTACGGCACATTGGAGCAGCTGGTGCCCGAGGTCGAGGTGGTGCACGGTTGGGGCGCCGTCTCGCGGAAACAACGCTCCGTCGAGGGCCTCACCGCGGCGGCGAAGGGCGGGTACTACCTGATCGTCCGCCCGAGCGCGCCGTTCATCTACAACTGGAGCGCCAAGGACGTGGGCGTGCCGGTGGGCGCGCTCGCGGACGACAGCGGGGTCTGGGCCGAGCTCCGCCGCGTCGACTGACCGCGGACAGGCTACACTCCAGTGGTGATCCTCCTTGTCGCGGCGGCCCTGGCCTACGATCCCATCGAGAGCGCGGTGGCGGTCTCCGTCTCCGCCGGCGGGCTCGACCGGCTCGGGGGCGCGGTGGCCGACGTCATGCCGGAGTCCTTCCCAATCGGCTCCCTCGGCGGCGAGCTGGTGTGCGACGAGACCGATCCGGCCGCCACGCTCACGTTCGCGGTCGATGCGCTCGATGTGCTCATCCACATCGACGAGATCACGATCACCCCCACCGAGGGCCGGCTCGATGTGGCGCTGTACGGCGCGATCGACAGCACGCCCACCCTCCTCACCGCCACCGGCTCCTGCCCTCCGCTGACCAGCCTCGCCGAGACCTGCGACGTGGAGCTGGGCACGACCCCGCTCGAAGCCCACTTCGGCCTCTCCCTGGCGTTGGTCGACGGAACGGTCGACGCGACGGTCGACGAGCTCTCGGTCACCCTGGGCGCGATCAGCAACCCGGTGGATGGGTGCACCGTCGCCAGCGCGATCGGCACGCTCCTCGGCCAGAACCCGCTCGCGCTCACCGACCTGCTCCAGGCGCAGATCGATCCCGCCCTGGCGGACCTTGGGCCCACCATCGAGTCGTCGGTGGAGGACGCCCTCGGCGCGCTCACGCTGGACACGACCTTCGCGGTCGGCGAGGCCGAGGTCGGCCTCGCGCTCAACCCCACGAAGATCGACATCGACGAAGACGGGCTGGTGCTCGTGCTCGGCGCCACCGTCTCCCAGAGCGGCACGTCCACCTGCGTCCCGCCGGCCGAAGCGCCCTCGAGCCTCACCAACCTCCCGGTGCTCGACGGCACCGGCCCCGCCGGGCTCGACTACGACATCGGCGCGCTCGTCAGCAAGACCTTCGCCGACCAGGTGCTCTTCGCCGTCTACAGCGCGGGCGGCCTGTGCATCGACGCCTCGGGGCTCAGCGGCCTGTCGCTCGACACCTCGCTCCTCGGCAGCGCGTTCGGCCCCGACTGGGAGGCGCTCTTCCCGGTGAGCCAGCCGGTCGGCCTGCTCCTCGCGCCGGTCGCGCCGCCCACGATCCGCTTCGAAGAAGACGGCGCGCCCGTGCGACTCGATCTCAACGGCCTCGCGCTGCACACGTGGTCGGCGCTCAACGGCCGCGAAGCGCGCATCGCGTCCCTCGCGCTCGATGGCGAGGTCGGCGTCGACCTGCCGTTCGCCGACGGCACGCTGAGCCCCGCGCTCGACCTCGACCCCGACAAGCTCGGCTTCCGCGAGATGGATCACGAGCTCATCGGCCCCGGGTATGCGGAGGGGATGGCCGAGTTCCTCCCAACGATCCTCGACGCCGCGCTGCCCGCCGACCTGCTGCCCACGATCACCCTCCCCTCCTGGAACGGCCTCGGCGTGGAGGGCATCTGGTTCGTTCCGGCCGCTGGCGGCGACTGGCTCGGGGTCTGGGTCACGCTGGACACCGCGCACATCACCCCGATCCAGCTCGCCGGCTGCGAAGGCGGCACCATCGGCTGCGACGGCAGCTCCATGCCGGAGGTCGACATCGGCACCGCGCTCGGCTGCGACAGCGCCGACGGTGGCTGCGGTGGCGACACGCTCGGCTGCTCTTCCAGCGATTCCAGCTGCGGCGGCTGCACCACGGTCCCGTCGCGGCCGATGTTCCTGGTGCTCGGCCTGGCGGCCGCGATCTGGCGGCGCCGGCGGGCCTGATCGGAGCAGGGGCGCCAGACACCGAAGTGCCCCGGACGCCCGTCTCAGGCGCAACGACCGTCAGCGCTCCGCTTCCAGCGTGGGCCGCCGCGGCGGCGGCGCCGAGGCCGGACGGCGGCGGCCGCTACTTCTTCTTCCCGACCTTCTGGGCCCGCTCCCCGTAGAGCTGCACGTACTTGCCGCTGTTGAGCTTCGCGACCTGGTCCCACGGCATGTGATCGTCGGCCCCCACGCCGCCCTGGCCCTTCTGGGCGTTGAGCGCGGCGTACCCGACCTGCCCCTTCGCGTCCTTGGCCACGCCGCGGCCGAACGGGTCGTCGATCTTCAGGCCCTTCTCTTCCACCCACTCCAGCCGGATCACGTGGCGGAACCCTCCCCCTTCCACACCGAAGGTCGCGGTCTGCCCGGCTTCGAGGCGCGGCCGGACGTGCTTTTCGTACCACGCGCGCGCGGCGGGCCCGTCCGCGAACGTAGGCGTACGCAGCGTGGACGCATCGACCCCCTGGTTCTCCGCCAGCGTCTCCCGCTGGTCTTCGTCGTAGCGGCTGAGCCCGGACTTCTTCCGCCGGGCGTCGAGCGTGTTCTCGAACTGCGTGGACGACTCGTCCGCCCCGACGCCCAGGCCGTTGAGCGACATCGCCATGCTGGTCATGTTGCACATGACGTCGCCGTCGTCGCCGTTGTCGCGCTGGTTGCGGTACGGGACCGCGGCGGCGATCTCCCGGTACGCTTCGGCGCGCTCGGAGTTGGACATCCCCGAGGCGGAGACGGCCTTTCGCGCCGCGCTGATGCTGGCCGCGGTGCCGTCGATCTTGCGGATCGCCGCGCTCACGTCCGGGTCGGAGATGCGCACATGGCCGCGGCTGCCACTGTCCGACTGTCCCCCATCGGAGGACTTCTTCAACCAGCTGAACAGGCCCACTCGCACCCCGGGGAAGGGGTAGTGTACCGCGCCGGACGCCGCCGCGGGGGCCCTCCTGCCCGCCTCGCCATTCTCGCGGACGGTGGCGGGCGCGATCCCTGCAAGCCGGAGGGGATCTGGGGGTAGCGAAGAATGGAGGTCCGCCGATCGCAGTTTGGGAGGGGGTTGCGCGGCGTTTGCAGGTGTGATCTGCTCTGGGGATGGACGAGCTCGCGAGCAAGTTGGATG
>CAIXRH010000275.1 GCA_903921785.1 uncultured Pseudomonadota bacterium | reverse complement strand
GTCGTCGAGGCCGTCGCCGTCGAGGTCGCCGGCGTTCGCGGCGACGCTCCCCACGCCGTCGCCGGCCTCGGGGGCGCCATGCTTGAGCGCGGACGGGGGGCTGGTGCCCTGGATGATCAGCGGCGCCTCGGCCACGGACCCGCTGAGGAGCCCGACGCCTTCCGGCCAGAGGTAGGCCCGGCCCGCGCCCGCGCCCGCGCCGCTCGCGTCGTTGCCAGGGGCCCCGACGACTACGCTGTCCGCCCCGCCGCCGCCGAGGAACGCCACCGTGGTCCCCGCGTAGTCGCCCGCGGACTCTCCCTCGAGCGTCACCGCCGCTTCGTCGACTTCGTGGAGCCCGGGAGCGATGTCCTGCGCCAGGAGGTACACCCTGCCGGTGTAGGTGCCGCCGGCGGCGCCGCCGATCGCGCCGAGGCCGACCCATTCGGCGCCCACGCCGAGGCCGTACCCCGGATAGTCCAGGTTTGCGCTGTGGATGCAGGCTGCGCCATCCGGGAGGGTGAGGTGCCCGGACTGCCCCTCGAAGCGGCACACCTGGTGTACGTAGTCCCCCGCGATCCACGCGGCGGCACCGCGATCGCCGTCCGTGTCGGGGCCCATGGCGACCGCGAAGCCGGTGGCGCTGCCGGCGAGCCCGTCGACGACGAGGTGGGAGGCGTCCATCGGCGGGGTTGCGGCGTCGCCGCTGTCCCCCGAGTCGCCGGTGGAGTCGTCAGGATCGGCGGAGTCGGTGGAGCCGGGGCAGGCGAGGAAGAGGGCGAGCAGCACGCCCCGAACGTAGCCGGGATAGACGCGACCGGTGCGGAACGTCCTCCTCGTCGGTCATGCGCTTTACGTCTCCCCGGGCCCCGGACTCCCCGTCCCGGGCTTCGATCCGCTCGCGGCGGGCCTGCCCCGGAAGTCGCTCAAGACGATGACCCGCGCCGTGCAGCTCGGGGTGGCGGCGGTGCTCTCGGCGGTCGCCGGGGTCCCGGGGTGGGCGGCGGTCCCCCCTGAACGGCGCGGGCTCTTCGTCGGCGCTTCGCCCCAACAGGGCGACGTGGAGGACCTCGCCATGGCCATCGAGGCTTCGGGTCCGGTGCCCGACCTCCAGGCGTTCGCCGAGCGCGGCATCCCGATGGTGCCGCCGCTGTGGTTGGTGAAGGGGCTCTCCAACAACGTCCTCGGCTACGCGAGCGCGCTTTTGGACCTGCGGGGGGACAACGGCAATTGGTGCGATGGTCGCCTCGGCGGCGCGGTCGCGCTCACCAACGCGGTCCACTCCCTCGCGGAGGGCCGGGTGGACGTGGCGATCGCCGGCGGCGCCGATGCGCTGCTCGGCGCCGAGCCGGTGCTGGGGGTGCCGTGCGCAGAGGGGGCCGCGTTCGTGGTGCTCGTCGCGGAGGGCGTGCTCCCGCTCGCCGGGCGCCGGGTCCGCTCCGGGGTACCGGTGGCTCCGCACGCCGCGGATCCCGTCGGGG
This sequence comes from uncultured Pseudomonadota bacterium, assembly GCA_903921785.1. Lineage (GTDB taxonomy): Bacteria > Myxococcota_A > UBA796 > UBA796 > SXON01 > SXON01. The sequence continues at coordinate 31,024 of CAIXRH010000275.1, read as the reverse complement.
AGCTCGGGGCGGCGGCCGTGCCGGTCGCGCTGGTTCGCGCGCTCTTGGCCGGGGGGCCGGTGGGGGTCGGCGGGCTCACCGTCGGCTGAGCGCCGGTGGGCCTCTTCGCCCGTGGCGGCCGTCCCCTTGGCGGGCTAGGCGGGGGCGCCGCCGAGGAGCTCCATGTTCAAGCCTGTCGCCACCGAGGACGAGTGTGATGTCGCTGTGCTGGAGAAGGTGCGCCGCGCCTTCGCCGACGCGCTGGGCCTCTCGCTGGGCGACGTCGCGTTCGACTCCTCCGTGCTCGGGGACCTCGGCGCGGAGAGCCTCGACCTCCTCGACATCGCGTTCCGCCTGGAGCGCGCGTTCGACATCCGCATCCCCCGTGGCGGCATCGAGCAGACCGGGCGGCAGGGACTCGGCGAGAACGAAGCCTACGAGGTGGGCGGCGTGCTCACCCGCGCCGCGCTCGACCGCCTGGCGGAGGCGATGCCCGAGGTGCCGCCTGCCGAGTTTCGCACCGGCATGAAGGTCTCCGAGGTGGGCACCCTGCTTCGGGTCGGCACCTTCTACAACATCGTCCAGGGCCTGCTCGCGCAGAAAGCGGGCGGGTAGGTCCGCCCCGTGGCGGTGCCGCGGTTCGCCTTCCTCGTGCACCCGCTGGTGCCGCTCGCGCAGCGGCTCCAGGGCCTGCGTACGGCGCGGTTTGGCGTGGCCACCGGCGCCCGCGACGGCACCGATCCCGACGACTGCGACGTCCTCGCCACCCTGCACTTCCGGGGGATCGAGGGGGTGATCGTGGGTGTGCCCATGCTCCCGGCGCAGCTGCTCGCCGACCAGGAGGCGGCGCTCCGGAGCATGCACCGCGCGGTGCAGGTGGCGGGTCCTGTCGGCGCCGTTGGCCTCGGCAGCGTTCTGTCCGTCGTGGCGGGTCGCGGCACCGCGCTCCAGGAACGGTGTGGCCTCCCCGTCACCACCGGCAACGCCGCCACGGCGTGGGCGGCGTGGAAGCTCACGGAGTCGGTCCGGGGCGACCGTCCGACCGCCGTGGTGGGCGGTCGAGGCACCGTCGGGCGCGCGCTCGTGGAGCTGCTCGGCGCGGTCGCAGATCCACAGGACCTGCGGGAGTTTCCGGTGGTGGTGGGCGCCCACACCACCGGTGGCACCGTCGCGCCGGACCGCCTCGCCCCGGGCACCACCCTCATCGACGTGGCGCTGCCGCCCACGCTGAGCGGTCCGGCCGGCCCCGGGGTGAAGGTGGTCCCCGGCGAGCGCCTCCCGCTCCCGAAGGGCTGGTCTCGCGACGCCTGGGGCTGGATCTTCCACGTTGTCGCGGGCTACGGTGTCGACCACGTCTACGCCTGCCTCCTGGAGCCCCTGGTTCAGCTTCTGGAGGGCCGGGCGGCGGCGTGGCAGAACGGCCGGGCCCTCTCGGCGGACACGGTGCGGGGGTTCGGCGAGGCCGCCACGCGCCACGGCATCGTCGTGGAACCGCCTGAGCTCAAGCTGCGCCCGCGCTGACCGACCCGGGGCCATGGCCCCGATCAACGCCAATCGCCTCCTCGCCGCACCGGCTGGGGTCGGCGTACGCGGTCGGCGGTGGTTGGCGGGAGAGCTGGCGCGCGCGATCTGCGAGCGCGCCGGGCTGACGGGGCGAGGCGGGCACGTCGGCCTCCTGCGCGACCTGCTGATGGACGCCTGGTCTACGGGTGCGTCTCCGACCTTGGACGAGCTGCTCGACCGGTCGCTCTCCGGGTTCGGGAACCCGCCCCCGGACGTGATGCCGGCGCGGCTCGCGCTGGCGCTGCGGCTGGTCGAGGTGGCGCCGGAGTTCGGCGGCGACGTGCAAGCGCATCCCGCGTTCGCGGCGCGCGCGCTGGCGGCCCGCGCGGCGGTGGCTTTGGCGTAAGCTAAAGTTTGGGATGGGTTTTACTCACCGGCCTGGGCCCAGTGCGAACGTTGTAGGTTCAGGACGTTGCGCACGATCCGCGGCTCCCCTGGTCCTCGCGAGGCGTCGTCGCCGAGGCCGCGCCAAACCTGCCGTACCGCTACATTGGGCGGTAGCCGGGCCCCGCAGGTTAGGTCGCGGCCATGACCCTGGTCTGGCTGGCGGCGTTGGGCGGATGTGCCACGGGAGAAGGCTGGACCCCCGTCGATCCGGTGGACGAGGTGGACCCCTTCATCGCCACCGGGGGGCCTGGTTTCCGCGTAGGTTCCGCCACTCCGGCTGCCACCGCCCCGTTCGGCATGGTGAAGCTCGGGCCGGACACCTCCAACGGCAGCCTGGGCATCGGCGCCTTCCACTGCTCCGGGTACTGGTACCCCGACGATCACATCGAAGGGTTCTCTCACACCCACATGCACGGCGTCGGCGTGCCCGGTCTCGGGGACCTGCTGTTCATGCCGGGCGACAGCCTGCCCGACACTGTCCGCGGTCCCGAAGACTGGCGCCAAGCGTTTGATCATGCCGACGAGTCGGCGAGCCCGGGGCGCTACGCGGTCACCCTCGCGGATGGCACGGAGGTGACGCTCGCCGCCACTGCGCACGCGGGGCAGCACCGCTACGTGTTTCCGAGCAGTGTCGCCGATCCGACCCTCGCCATCGACCTCGGCTACGTCTCCTACGGCGAGAACCTCGGCGCGCGCATCGACGTCGACGCCGAGGCCGGCGTGGTCTCCGGGTTCATGACCAACGACGACAGCTTCTCCGGCTCGTTCCCGCTCTACTTCTACGCCGTGGTGGACACCGGGATCGTCTCCGCGAACACATGGTCGGAGGGCGAGGTGGTGGCCGGGGCGCCGGCGGACGCGACCGGCAGTGAGGTCGGCGCCGTGCTGCACCTCGCCGGAAACGAAGCGCGGCTTCGCGTGGGCGTGTCGCTCATCGACGTGGCGGCGGCGAAGGCCAACCTCGACGCCGAGCTTCCGGAGGACCAGCCCATCGAGGACACGGTGGCCGCCACCCGCGCGGAATGGGCCGGTCGCTTCGCCGGCTGGCAGCTCGATGGGGCCGACGACGACCACGCTGCCATCTTCTGGACCGCGCTCTACCACCTCCTCCAGATGCCCACCCTCTACTCGGACGCCGACGGCCGCTACGTCGGCTTCGACGGCGAGGTCCACACCGCCGACGGCTGGAGCTACCATAGCGACCTGTCGCTCTGGGACACCTATCGCACCGTCCATCCGGCGTTCGACCTGTTCTACCCGGGGGATGCGGCCAGCGCTGCGCAGTCGCTGTTGGCGATGCGCCAGCAGGGCGGCGCCTTCCCCCGCTGGCCGGTGGCGCGCTCCGAAGGCGGCTCGATGATCGGCGCCCCGGCCGACATCGCCCTCGCCGACGCGATCGTGAAGGACGTCCCCGGTTGGGACCGGGATGCCGCGTGGCCCTTGATGGTGGATCAGGCGCGAGGCATTGGTGAATACCCGTACAACGCGCGTCCGGCCATCCCGGAGCTGGAGGCGCTGGGCTTCATCCCGTCCGACGTGCAGGGCGGCAGCGTCGCGTGGCAGCTGGAGCTCAGCTGGGCGGACGAAGCGCTGGCGCTCGCCGGTCAGCGCATGGGCGATCCCGACAACGCCGCCCACTTCGCCTGGCGCGCCCGGCAGTACCCGAACCTCTACGACGCCGACGTGGGCTACTTTCACGCCCGTCACAGCGACGGTACGTTCGACGCCGAGTTCTCCGACATCTCCTGGTCGGACGAGTTCGTGGAGGGCAATGCCCGCCAGTACCTCTGGCTCGCGCCGTGGGACGCCGCCGGCCTCGCGGAGACGCTGGGGGGGAAGGAGGCCGCGCGTGCGCGGCTCACCGAGTTCTTCACCGAGGCCAAGGCGGAGGGGCAGCTCCTCGGCCCCGGCGCCTGGTATTGGCACGGCAACGAGCCCGATCTCCACGCCGCCTGGCTCTTCGCGCTTTGGGGCGACCCCGCCGCCGCTGCGGAGTGGGTCGACTGGATCCGGGAGAGCCAGTACCACCACGACCCCGACGGTCTCGCCGGCAACGACGACGCCGGGACGCTCTCGGCCTGGTACCTCTTCGCCGCCTCCGGCTTCTACCCGATCGCCGGAACCCGGACCTACATCCTCGGTGAACCCGCGTTTGAGCACGTCCGCTTCCCCGTGCCCGGGGGCACGTTCGACGTGTGGCGGGAAGGCGAGGGGACCCTCGCCTCGGTGGAGCTCAACGGGATCCCGTGGACGAAGCCCACGTTTGATCACGGGGAGCTGCGCGGGGGCGGGAGCCTCGTGTTTCGCTACGAGTGATCAGACCGCCTGACCGTCCACGTACAGCGTCTCGCCACGCAGCTCGGCCAGCCCGCCGGCCAGCGCCGTCTTGACGCGGAACGTCTGGTCGCCGATGGCCACGTGGCCGTCGGGCGCGACAAAACCCTTGAGCGTGCCGCGGCGCCACTGCTGGTAGTGGGGCGAACAGAAGCCCTTGCTGCGGAATTCGTGGGGACACCCGGGGACCTTGCACCCCGTGGGCTCGGCGGGGGTGGCGTCGGCCACCGCGGCGGGCGTGGCCGCCGGTGCGCCTGCCGCGCGCTCGGCGAGCTGGGCCTGGAGCTCGGCGACCTGCGTCGCCAAGGCCGCGATCTCCACCTTCGCACCCGCGCCGGCCGCCACCGCCGCGGCATTGGCCTCCGCCGACCGCGCGGCCGCTTCGCCGCGGGCGGTCTCGGCCTGACGGGTGAGCTCGTCGAGCCGGCGGGCCATGCCGTCCACGCGTGTACGCATGTCCCGCACCTCGTCGCGCAGCGCCTGCACTTCGGCGGGGCTGGCGTAGCCGTGCTCCTTGAGCACCTGCTGCACGAGGTCGCGGATGGTGGGATCGAGGGCTCGGCCCGCGGGCCGGCCCACTCGGGCCAGAAGGGTATCCACCAGGGACATCGGGGGCCTCGCTTGACGTGTCAACGTGTATCGTCCGGGGGCGGCGTCGGCAATGCCCGGGGTCGGCGATCCTCCTCCCTCCTCGCCGCGATACGCTCGATGGTGATGCTCCTGCTCCTCGGCTGTGCGACGCCCGCTCCTCCCGACCCCGACGCGCTCATGCGCCAGGGTCACCTCGACGAGGCGCTCACGGCCTGGGAAGCGCAGGGAGGTCGCCATATCCCCGCCGATCATCCCACCGCGACCACCCTCGCGAAGCGCTCGGCCAACGAGACCTGGATCACGCTCCCCGTGCTCGCCGACCTCACCGAGGCCGCCGCCGTCCTGGACTCGGTTCCGGTGAGCAAGACCCAGACGATTGACCTCTCTTTTGAGGCCTGGGCCCCGATGGCCGACTGCTCCACCGGCATGCTTTCCACGCCCTGGCGGGTGGTCGTGGGTCGGTCCGTGGTCGCCGCGGACCCCGACACGCTCGAGTCCGGGCGCCCGTTCGAGAACGTGCCGTACGCCCGTGGGCGGGTCGTCGGCATGGCCGCCGCGCTGGACGCGACCCAGGTCGAGGCGGGGCGCGAAGCCGCGCGGAAGCTCTTCGCAGGGATCGACGCCGATCCTCCTGCCCATCGCGTCACCGCCGTCCTGGTCGACGCCACCCACTCCATCGCGGTGAACGTCACCCGGCGCGACGGCGCGTGGTGGACGACGTCCGCCACCCAGGCCCAACCCGCCGCGGACTGGATCGTGAAGTGTGGAGGTGGCGGATGAACGGATCGCCGTGGAGCTGGGTCCTGCTCTCCGGGCTCGCCTACCTCGTGCCGCTCCCGTTCGTGGACGACTGGCTCGCCCGTCGCGCGCTCCGCCGCGCGCTGGTGCTCGATGGCCACGCGGACGAAGACACCCTCCGCGCGCTGACCGAGGATCGCGCTTCGGTCCTGGTCGGCTGTCTCACCACCATGGTCCTCTGGCCGATCAAGAAGCTGTTCAAGACCGTCTTGTGGTTCCTCACCGTGAAGGAGGTCCTCGACCGAACGGCCTTCGCGGCCAACGTGGTGTCGTTGGCGCGCGACGCCCGCTCGGCCGGCTGGCTGCCCGAGCACGCGCCCGTGGTTCGCGACGCGATGGAGGTGGCGTTGGGCCGCACCAACTGGTCGCCGGTCACGCGGGTTTTGACGCGCCAATCGCGGCCGCCGCTCGCGGAGCCGCCCGAAACGACGAGCCTGGGTCGCCTCGCGCTCGGGCTGCGGCGCCACGGCGGCGGCGCGCTGGTCACGGAGAAGTTCTTCGAGCGGGCCAGGTCGGAGCTCTCGGCGGGCGGCTAGGCGGCGCGCGCCCGCTCCCGCGGCTGAGGCCGCCCCCGGCATGCGCGAGATAAGCCCCGTCGATGCTCATCGCCCTCCTCCTCGGCTGCGCCACCTCCGACGACTCGGGCTCCGACGCCGGGGTTGGCGCCCTCGGCCTCGGTCGCCAGAACCCCTTCCCGAGCATGGAGCTGGTGGGGGCGGACGGGCACCTCGCCCTCGAAGTGGGCGATCTGCCGGTGAAAGAGGGCGGCACCGCCTGGGACTTCGCCGCCTTCGCCGCCCGCACCGGGTTCTCGGTGGTGCAGCCCTCCGTGGTGCGGTTCCCCCAGGAGATCGACGCGACGAGCATCGGCGGCCAGGCCGCCATCGGCACCGACGGATCGGTGCGGATGATCGACCTCGACAGTGGCGATCCGGTGGACTGTTTCGCCGAGCTCGACGCGGCGACGGACTACCCCAGCGGAACGACGACGACCTTGGTGGTCCGGCCGATGCGGGCGCTGACCCCCGGACACCGCGTGGCGGTGCTGGTCACGTCGGCGGTCACCAGCGGCGGCGCCCCGCTCGACGTGCCGGAGCCGACGGGCCACTACGCCGAGCTGCGCGACCAGCTCGCCGCCCTCGGCCAGACCGATGTCGTGGTGGCCTGGGACTTCCCGGTGGGCAGCGGCACCGCCCTGCTCACCAACAGCCTCGTCGCCACGGCCGGGACCCCCGCGGCCCACACGGTCACCCGCACCTGGGAGGCCGGCGGGGAGAGCGAGCCGCCGCCCGGGCTCTGGCGCCTCGCCGAAGGCAGCTTCACCACCACGGAGCTGTTGATCGACGGCACCCACATGGAGCTGAGCGCCGACCGGGTGCCGACCGTGCAGGGCGACCGGCAGGCCTACCTGATGGTGGCGATCCCCGACTCGGTGAAGGACGCAGCGCCAGGTACCGTGCCCATCCTCGTCTTCGGCCACGGCATCATGTCCGAGCCCGACGACTACCTCGGCAAGGACGACGACCCCAACGGGGTGATCTCGGTCGCCAACCACCTCGGCGCCATCGTGGTCGCCACCAAGTGGACCGGGCTCACCGGCGCGGACCGGCTGCACGCCATCGAGGTCGCCGACGACTTCGCCCGGTTCGACGAGATCCCCGAGATGCTCGCGCAGGGCGTCTCCGACACGGTGGCGCTGATGCACGCCGTGCGGGACGGCGAGCTCGTCGACGATCCGGTCTTCGCCGGTCTGGGGGACCCGAGCCACATCTACTACTACGGAATTTCCCTGGGGGGTATCGAGGGGGCGGTCACGATGGCCAACCAGGACGTGCTCGACAAGGGCGTGCTCCACGTCGGCGGCGCCGCCTGGGCCACGATGCTTGAACGGTCGGCCCAGTGGCCGCCGTTCGACGTCGTGATGACCCGCGACTTTGACGACCCCTGGGATCGGCAGGTGCTGTACGCGGCGAGCCAGATGCTCTGGGACCCGGTCGACCCCGCCAGCTACGCCGAGAAGCTCGGGCAGGGCACGTGGCTCTGGCAGGAGTCCGTGGGCGACGAACAGGTGCCGAACCTCACCACCGAGCTGTTGATGCGCAGCGCGGGCCTCCCGGTCGCGCTCCCCTCCGTGAACACCCCGACCGATCTCGCCACCGTCGCGCTCCCGACGACCGGCGGGGGGATGGTGCAGTTTGATCCGGAGCAGCCCCTCCCGGTGGCCGCCAACCGTCCGGGGGAGCTCACCGGCGCCCACTCCATCCCCCGCCTCTTCCCGGGCGCCCAGCAGCAGACGATCCACTTCCTCACGACCGGGGAGATCGCCCATTCTTGTGGGGAGACGCCGTGCAGCGCCTCGAACCCCGGGAGCTGGTAGCCGCGGGGCTCGCCGCGCTCGCGCCGCTGGCGTGGGTGCTGGCGGCTCGCGCCGGCCTCGCCCCCGACGTGCTCGACGGGGACCTCGGCGCGAGCTTCGTCCTGGCGATCACCGGCCTGCGCGGCGGCACGTTCGGGGTCCCGGCCAGCCCCCTCGGCGCCCTGCTGGGGGCCGGTTGTGGGCTGGCGCCGCTCCCCGCGGCGCGCGCGGTCATCGCCCTCGCGTTGTGGAGCGCCGGCTACGGCGGGTGGCGCTTCGCCAGGGTCTTCCTACCAGAGCGCGGGAGCCTTGGCGGCCTCCTCGTGGGCGTCGCGGCCCAGCTCGGCCCGTGGACCGTGATCGGGCTCGGCCTCGGGCGGTTCAGCGTGCCCGCCCTCGCCGCGCTCTCCGCCGGGCCGGTGCTCCTCGGCCTCGCCCACCCTGCCCTCGCCCCGCTGCTCGGGTGGTGGAGCCCGGCCACGGCGCTGGTCACCGCTGCCAGTGGGCTCGTGCGCCGGCGCTGGGTGGCTGGCCTCGCGCTCTTCGCGCTCGCGCCGTTGGCGGCCGCGTCGCTGCCTGACGCGTCGTCGCCCGGTGGCGCGTTCGCCCCGGCCCCCGCGGCCCACACGGTCCCCACCTACGCGGGGGCCTCGGAGGCGTGGTTCCCGCTCCCGCCGGCGGAGTCGGCGAAGTGGGTCAGCGCATCGGCGGCGTACAACGGCCGCTGGGTCCATCCGCTGAGCGTGGCGGCGTCCGGATTTTCCGGGGACGCGCGGCCGACCACGGCGTTGCCGTTGGCGGTGGAGGCGGCCGTGGTGCCCGCGCCAACCGGCTGGGTCGCGCCGTCCTTGTGGGCGCAGGCGCACCTCGGGGAGGGCGCGGTTCGGGCGTGGGTGCGGGGCAGCGGGTTGGAGTCGGCGCTGGTGCCCTTCGGGGTGGCACTCCTGGCGTTGGCGGCGATCGTGCTCGGACGCCGCGCCGTGCTCCTTCCCGTGCTCCCGGCGGCCGCGGCGAGCCTTGCGGTCGTCGCTGCGCTGCCCAACGGGGCAGGGCCGGCGCGGGTCCGCACGGCGGACCTCGTGGCCATCGCCCCCGACCTCGAAGGCGCCACGGTCGCGTGGTTCCCTCCCCCCGAGGTGCCGTATTCCGCCGGACGGGTCTCGGAGACGCAAGCGGCGGCGCTGCTGTCGGTCGCGGGAGCGAGCGCGGCGTCGGCCACGACGGTCGACCTCCCGACCCTCGCACGCACCACCGGCTACGGCCTGGACACCTTGGCCGCGCAGCCGCTCACCGAAGGCCCGTGGCCGACGAACCTCGGAGAACCCACGACCACCCTGGTGATCGACGTCGCTGCGCTCCCGCCCTGGACCTGGACCGAGCTGCAGCGCACCCTGACCGCGGCCGGGGCGACGGTCGGAGGGGAGGGGACGCTTCGGGTGGTGCGGTTCCGCCCCGAGTAGTCGAAATCGAAGGTGCAAAGGGGGTGGAGGTCGGGGCCGGCCTTGCCCGGCGGCCGGCGTCGGCGGTCGAGGGGCCACCGGGGCGAGACGGGGGCCTCCGCCCGACGCTCAGCGCCCCGCGAATGTCCCGGGCGCCGCGACCCGCCTGCCCCGGACATCGAGGCACCCCTTCGGCCGCTTCGCACCCGTCTGGGCGCCCCGGTCGGCTCGAGCCGGGGGGCGTTACGGGGGGGAACCCCCCGTCCCAAGAATCCACCGAGCTTCCCCCTGATGAAGCTCCACCTGGGCGCGCCGACCCTCCACCCGCACCCGCCCCTCGGCCATCCAACGGAGGCACATCGGGTAGAGACGGTGTTCGACGGTGAGGATCCGCGCGGCGAGCGTGGCCTCGGTGTCGCCGGCGAGCACGGGCACGCTGCCCTGGGCGAGGATCGGGCCGGTGTCCACCCCCGCGTCGACCAGGTGGCAGGTGGCCCCCGCCTGCGTGGCGCCGTACTCCAGCGCCTGACGGGCCCCGTGCGTACCGGGAAACGCGGGGAGCAGGGCCGGGTGGATGTTCATCACTCGATGCGGGAAAGCACCGAGAAAGGTGGGGGTGAGCACCCGCATGAAGCCGGCGAGGCAGACGATGTCGACCTCGCCCAGGGCGGCGAGCAGCTCCTGCTCGAAGGCCTCGCGGGGCTTGCCCTTGTGTTCGATGACGACGCTCGGCACACCGGCCCGGGCCGCGCGCTCGAGCGCGAAGACGCCAGGGATGTTGCTCACCACTTTCACGATGTCGGCGGGGAACCAGGGGTCTGCCGCGGCGTCGAGCAGCGCCTGGAGGTTGGTGCCGCCGCCGGAGACCAACACCGCCACCCGCGCCGGGGGCACTACCGCACCACGCACTCGCCGTTCGGATCGGCCACGACCCGCCCGACGATGTAGCCGCCGGACTCCGCGGCCAGGGCCTCGGCCGCTTCGGGCCGCACCACCAGCACCATGCCGAGCCCGCAGTTGAAGGTGCGGTACATCTCCTCGTCGCTGAGGTGGCCGACCTCGCGGAGCAGCGCGAAGATCGGCAATTCGGGCCAGCTTCCCTTGTCCATCACCGCACCGAGGCCCTTGGGGAGCACCCGCGGCACGTTGCCGGTGAAGCCGCCGCCGGTGATGTGCACCGCGCCGCCGAGCGGGTACTTCGCGCGGTAGGCGAGGAGCTCCTTCACGTAGATCTTCGTAGGGCGAAGCAGTACTTCCCCGAGTGGCGCGCCGAGGTTCCAGCGGTCCTGATCCATCGGCAGGGTGCCGAGGAGGTGGCGCACGAGCGAGTAGCCGTTGCTGTGCACGCCGGAGCTCGGGAGACCCACGAGCACATCGCCGGCCTGGATGGACTTGCCGTCCATCACCTGGCTGCGCTCCACGACGCCGACGCAGAAGCCCGCGAGGTCGTAGTGGCGCGGCGCGTACATCCCGGGCATCTCGGCCGTTTCCCCGCCGATGAGCGCGCAGCCGGCCTGGCGGCAGCCCTCACAGATGCCGGCGACGACCGCCTCGGCTTCCGCGGGATCGAGCTTTCCGGTGGCGAAGTAGTCGAGGAAGAACAAGGGCTCGGCGCCGCATACGGCGACGTCGTTCACGCACATCGCCACCAGATCGATGCCGATGGTGTCGGGCTTGCCGAGCTGCTGGGCGAGCAGCAGCTTGGTGCCCACGCCGTCCGTCCCGGCCACGAGCAGGGGCTCCTTGTATCGCTCGGGGACGCGGAAAAATCCGCCGAATCCGCCGATGTCCCCCACCACGCCATCGCGGTAGGTGCTGCGTACGTGCTTGCCGATGCGGTCGACCACTTCGTCGCCCGCGTCGATGTCCACTCCGGCTTCGCGGTAGGCGTCCTTCTTCATGTCGCGCGGCTAACGCGGCAGACGCCTCCCGGCGCGCCCGGACTACTGCGGCAGCTCGGCCGGCGTGAGCCCCGAGGCAAACGCGGGCTCAGACGCCATCTTCGCGTTGTCGTAGACGATCACGGCGAAGTCGTACGTCGTCTCGTACTCCAGGCCGCCGCCCGCGACCATCAGGCCCAGATCGAGCGTGCCGCCGGAGCCCGCGCACTCTTCGACCGTGTTGCCGTCGTTGTCCTTGAGCGCCTGGGGGGCGGTGGAGGTGTCGGGGTTCTTGGTCACATCGACCGTGCCGTCGATCACGTCGTCCCACCACACGTCGGTGCTGATGACGTGGGCGTCGCCGTCGTCGTCGCTGTACTCGATCATCAGGTCGATGACCGGGTAGGTCTTGCCGCTGTCGCTGTCCGTCGCGGTCTGCCCCTGGTCGGAAGCCTCGAAGTTGTCGATCACCGGGGCGGTGCCCGAGCAGTCGTTGCTGCCGTTGTTCGAGGGGTCGAGCGTGCCGCTGCCGGAGTCGGTGGACTCGGTGGTACAGGCGAACGCGAAGAGGGCGAGCACCGGGAGGAAACGCATGCGGGGACTCCTTGGATGGCGCAGCGTACCATGGCGGTCCGTACGCCGCCGGGCCAACCGGTCAACGAGGTGTGGGCGTGGGGCGGGGCGGACGGGTTAGGCCTCGGCGTGGTCAACAAGCCCACCAGCCCCCTGCGCACCTGGCGCGCACTGCGCGACCAGCTCGGCAGCCTCCGCACGGTGTACGCGCGCTCCAACAAGATCGTCCGTCGGGACGACTTCGCGTCGTTCGACGAGACGGTGCTCCTCCTTCATGGCTTCTTCCAGACGCGCAACGTCTGGGAGGTGATGGAGGATCGCCTGCGCTACGACGGCTTCGGGGTCTTCAGCTTCGACCTCGGCGGGTTGATGGGGCTCAACACCCGCCGCCCGCGGGACCTCGCGGAGCTGGTGGCCGAGAAGATCGAGCGGATCTGTCAGCGCACCGGGCTGCGGAGCTTCCACATCGTGGGCCACAGCAAGGGCGGGCTGATCGCGCGGCACTACGTACAACACCTCGGGGGTGGGCCGCGGGTGAAGTCGGTGGTCACGTTGGGCACGCCGCACCACGGTACGCCCACGGCCGCGCTCGGACTCACGCTCATGGGCATGGGCGTGCTCTCCCGCTCCCCGTGGGACCTTCTTCCGAACAGCACTTTTGTCCGTCGGCTCAAGGAGGATGTGTTCCCGGCGGATGTGCCGCTGGTGAGCATCCACAGCCGTCACGACGTGGTGTGCCCGTGGTGGTCCGCGGTGCTCGCCCCCAAGCCGGGGGAGACGTCGATGAAGAACCGCCCGATCCAGGGCGTTGGGCATACGGCGCTCACGTACGACCCCGGCGTCTACGTGATCGTACGGCAAGAGCTGCGCGAGGCGGCGGCGGCCTACAAGGAGCGCCCTCCCGAACGGAGGAAGTAGGGGTCGGCTTTTCATCTGGGCGATGGCGTGGGCCCAACCTGGACGCGGGCAGGGTCCGCACGCCATCGCGGCGCCGCGGGGGCGATCCGGGAGGTGTGGCGCCGGGCGGCCGCCGAAGGGCTCAGCGCCCGGCCTTCCGGTCGATCGTCGCGCGCACGAACCGCACGATTCGCGGAGTGAATCCCATCGCCACGAACAGCGCGTGGGCTTCGGTGTTGAAGGCGAAAGAGCTCAGCTCCACCTCGCCCAGCCCCCGCGCCTCGGCCTCGGCCACCGCCTGCTCCACCAGCCGGCGACCCACGCCGCGGCGGCGAGCGGCGCCGGTGACCCCGATCTGCTCGAGCTCGAGGAACCGCCGCGCCGGCCCGAACGGCGTGGCCGGCCGCTCCACCTCCACGCAGAGCACGTAGCCGACGACCGTCCCTTCGAGCTCCGCGAGCCACACGTCGGTGTCGGGGCGCGCGAGGCGTTCAGCCGCCCAGGCGTGAAACACGGCGGGGTCTGGCGCCGTGAACCGGTCCGGCAGGTGCGCGGCGTGGAGCCGCTGCACCTCCGCGTTCAACTCGGCGACCACGGCTACGTCCGCAGCGCTGGCGCGGCGAAGCCGGAGCGCTCCCGCCATCGGCTAGGGGGGATTCGGAGCTGCGGGCGCGGCCGGATCGGCCGGCGCTTCCGCGGGGGCCGCGCCGGTGGGGAGCTGCCCGTTGTCATCCATGCAGCAGCGGAAGCCGATGGCCCGGTTGGGATTGTCGGGGTTCTGCTCGGCGCTGTAGGCGCAGCGGGTGGCCTGCGCGGTCTGCCCGATCTTGCCGCCCTTGAGCACGCCGAACTTGCTGTTGGAGGAGCCGCGGTTCGAGGTCCACTCCAGGGCGCCGCCGGAGAGGTCGTACACGCCCCAGCCGGACTTACACTTCTCCTGGGAGCCGCTGGTGCGATCCAGCGTGCCGTCCACGTCCTTGTCGCCGCCCGGATCGGTGCCGCAGGCCTCGGCGGAGAAGGTGTTGCCGTACCCGTACACGTTGAGCTCGGGGCCCTTGCAGGCGCGCTCCCACTCGTCGGCCGTGCAGAGACGCTTGCTACGCTCGGCGCAGGCCGCCTCGGCCTGGTCGCGGGTCACGTTCACCGTGGCGTGGCCGCCGGGCTCATTGGGGTACTCGAACAGGTCGATATAGTAGCCCCGGCTCTCGCGGCGCTCGGCGAGCGGCTCGGTGGGCGAAGCCACGTCCCCGTTCTCCGCGCGGAGCCGACCGGCGATCCACGAGCCTTCGGGGATGTAGGTCATGTTCGGGTGACCTTCGGCCTTCTTCGCCTGGGCACCCGCGTCGTAGGTGTTCTCCTTGATCACCTTCACGCGATCCGCCTCGTCGGCCTTCTGGGCCGCCGCCTGGGGATCGTTGAGCGCGAAGAACGCGGCGACCGCACCGAAGAGCAGCACGCTCCCCCCGACCACCATGCCGATGGTGCGCTTGGACACGCCGGCGTCGGGCTTGTCGTCGTCGGTGAAGGCGCGCTGGATGTCGTTGATCATGTCGCGCGCCGAGGGGTAGCGATCCTCGGCGTTGGCGGCGATGGCGATGTCGACGATGTCATCGACGTGCTTAGGGAGGTCCTCCCGCACCTGGCTCGGCGCGAGGTAGGTGCCCATGGGGGTCTGCCCGCAGAGCAGCTCGTAGAAGATCACGCCGACCGAGTACAGGTCGGACTGAACGGTGCCGCCCGCGCTGGGGGAGGCGAGCTCCGGCGCCATGTACCGGGAGTCGGGCCGCTCGACGACGGCTTCGGCGAGCGTGCCGGGGTTCATCACCTCGGAGAAGCCGAGGCCCCCGAGGCGGATGGACCGGACCACCTTGCCTTGGCCGGGGCCGACGGAGCGGCTGTTCACCAGCACCGTGCCGGGCTTGACGTGTCGGTGAACGAGGCCGGCCTGGTGTGCGGCATCCACGGCCTCCAGCACCCGCACCACGATCTGACAGGCTTCCTGGAGGGAGAACGCCTTGCGCTCCCCGGCGTAGCTGTCCATCAACCGGCGCAGCGAGTCGGCCTCGAAGAACTCGGTGACGACGAAGAGCTGCCCCAGGTGTTCGCCGAAGTCGATCACCGGGATGAGCGCCTCGGAGCGGGCGGCTTGCACCCGCTGCACGACGGGCGTCGCGGCGGCGAGGCCGACCGATGGGCCCGCCATCAGCTTGAGCGCCACCCGGCGCGCGTTCGCCAAGGAACGGGCGGCGTAGGTGGGGCCCATCGGGCCGGAGCCAAGCTCACGCTCGATCTCGTACTTCTTGGCGATCACGTCGCCCTGGCGCAGCGTCATACTCGATCCCGACACGTCCGCACTCCGCGAGGCACTTCGGAGGACGGTACCACGGGAGGGTGGCCCCGTACAGGCGCCGGGTGCTGGGAACGCGTCAAACCTGCAACACCGTCGTCACGCGGCGCGTTCGGCAATGAAGAAGCGGAACACGGCCACCAGCCGCCTGTACCACTCGCGCGGATGGATCCGAGCGGCGAACAACCAGTGCATCATCAGCCCGAAGAACATCAGCAGCGACACCATCGCGATGCCCACGCCGAGGAACGGCCAGATCGGCACGCCCCAGGGCATCGGCGCCCACGTCGCGATGAAGATCGTGCCGCTGATGGCGAGCGCGAGGGCGCACAACGCCAGGGAGATGCGCACGGCGGCGTGGCGGATCTCCAGTCGGAGCTCCTCCGCCTCGGGATCCCGGGTGGTGATGCTCACCCGGCCGCGCTCGAGGTCGAGCATGAGCTGGTTGGCCTGGGTCGGGAGGTCCCGCAGGGCGGTCTGCGCGTGTTGCAGCACCCGCAGCGTGTCCGCGCCGATCCGCTCGGGACCGAAGCGGCGTTGGACCAGGCGTTGCGCCCACGGGCGCACCTCCTCCACGATGTCCATGTTGGGCAAGAGGCGTTTGGCGATGCCGTCCACCAGCGTGCCCGCGCGCGCGATCACCGCGAACTCGCGGGGGAGCTGGATTCGGTACCGCTTGGCCACCTCGATGAACTCCAGCAGCGAGCCCCGGGTGCCGAGGTCGTTGAGCGACGCTCCGTGGTACTTCGCCATCAAGCGCTCGATCTCACTGCGGAACGCCTTGAGGTCCACCCGCTCGGCCGTGGCGCCGGCGCGGTACACCGCCATCGCGACCGTCTCCGCGTCCCGGAAGACCAGGCCGGCGAAGATGTCGGTCATGATGTCCTGCATCTCACCGGTGAGGGTGCCGGTGAGCCCGAAGTCCAGGAAGCAGAGCGCGCCGTTGTCGAGCACCATGAGGTTGCCGGGGTGGGGGTCCCCGTGGAAGAAGCCGTGCTCGAAGAGCTGGAAGTACCAGCTCTCGATGAACTTCCGCATCGCCCGCTTGCCCTCGTCGCTCCCGCCCACGATGGCGTTGAGCTTCCGGCCGCGCATCCGCGCCATCACCAGCACCCGCCGGGTGCAGAGCTCTCGGTGGATGGCGGGGATCACCACGCCTTCCACGAGCTGGTGGTTGGCTCGGAAACGCTCGGCGGCGCGGGCCTCCTGGAGGAAGTCGAGCTCGGTCTGGATGGCGACCTCGAACTCCTGGACGATCTCCACCGGGGTGTAGAGCCCCGGGACCTGGAGCTGCCCTTCCACCAGGCGAGCCATGGTGTAGAGGATGTGCAGGTCGCTCTGGAGCACCGTGGCGATGCCCGGCCGTTGGACCTTCACCGCCACTTCGGTGCCATCGAGGAGCATGGCCCCGTGCACCTGGGCGATGCTCGCGCTCGCGAGCGGCACCTCCTCAAAGACCGCGAAGACCTCGCTGATCGGTCGCCCGAGCTCCTCCTCCACCAGCGCCTTGATCTGGTCGAACGGCACGGAGGGGGCGTTGTCTTGCAGCTCGGCCAGCTCGGTCAGGACACCCTGAGGGAGGATGTCCGGCCGCACCGACATCACCTGCCCGAGCTTGATGTACGTGGTGCCGAGGTCGGCCAGCGCGAGGCGCACCCGCCGCGCCACGGGCTGCTCCGAGGCCGACGTCTGCGTTTCCAGGCCGATGATGCGCGCGAGCTCGCCGAAGCCGTGGGAGGCGAGGGTGAGCGCCACGTCCCGCACCCGCGGCAGATCGCGGACCGAGATGTGGGCGCTCATCGCGTGGCCCGAGTGTGCATACCGCCCCGCTAGTACGCGCGGGCGAACAACGCCACATGCGTGGCCGGGCGCCCGGAGTAGAAACACGGCCCGGTCGGCGCCTGCCCGTCGAGCGGGTAGCAGCGGATCGTCGCCTTGGTCTCCTCCTTGATCGTCGCCTCGTTCGCGGCGTCATCGCACCAGTTCACCAGGAAGAAGCCGCCGCCTTCGATCTTCTCCTTGAACTCCGCGTAGCTGTCGACGCGGAAGGTGCGGGCCGCCAGGCGCTCCTTGGCCCGCTGCAGGAGCACCCCTTGGATGTCGGCGAGCTTCGCCTCCACCGTGGCCTTCAGGTTGTCGTCGACCGGGATGCCGAACTTGCCGCCGCCGGTGCGGGGCGCGGCGAAGACGCTGTTCTGCGCCACGTCGCGGGGGCCGATCTCCAGGCGGAGCGGCACGCCCTTACGCTCCCACTCGAAGTACTTGGCGCCGGGCTTGAGCTGATCCCGCGCGTCCACCTTCACGCGCAGGCCCTTGAGCGCCTTCGCGACCTTGTCGGCGAACGCAACGACGCCCGCCTTCTCCGCCTCACCCTTCCAGATCGGGGTGATGACCACCTGCACGGGCGCGAGCATCGGGGGCAGCACCAAGCCGGTGTCGTCGCTGTGGGTCATGATCACCGCGCCCACGAGGCGGGTGGAGACGCCCCAGCTCGTCGCCCAGACGTACTCGCGAACGCCGGAGTCGCCGGTGAAGGTGACGTCGAACGCCTTGGCGAAGTTCTGGCCGAGGAAGTGGCTCGTGCCGGCCTGGAGCGCCCAGCCGTTCTGCATCATCGCCTCGATGCACATCGTGTCCACCGCGCCGGCGAAGCGCTCGGATGCGCTCTTCACGCCGGGGATGACCGGGCAGGCCATGACGTTCTCGGCGAAGTCGGCGTACACACCGAGCATCTTCTTGGTCTCCTCGACGGCTTCGTCGGCCGTGGCATGGGCCGTGTGGCCCTCCTGCCAGAGGAACTCGGCGGTGCGGAGGAACGGACGGGTCTTCATCTCCCAGCGCACCACGTTGGCCCACTGGTTGATGAGGATCGGCAGGTCCCGATGGGACTGGATCCACTTCCCGTACATGTGCCAGATGATCGTCTCGCTCGTGGGGCGGATCACCAGCGGTTCTTCGAGCCGCGCCGTGGGATCGGGCTCGACGCCGCCGCCGGCCGCCGCCCGCAGGCGGTGGTGGGTGACGACCGCGCACTCTTTCGCGAAGCCCTCGACGTGCTCGGCTTCCTTGGAGAGGAAGGACACGGGGATGAGCAAGGGGAAGTACGCGTTGACGTGCCCGGTGTCCTTGAAGCGCTGATCGAGCTCGCCCTTCATCAGGTCCCACACCGCGAAGCCGTGGGGCCGGAGCACCATGGAGCCCTTCACCGGGGAGTAGTCGCAGAGCTCCGCGGACGAGATCACGTCCAGGTACCACTGAGAATAGTCGCGCTCGCGGGGGGTGATGCCGTTGTCGGCCATGGGGGCTCCTCGAAGGGTTCGGCGCATAGCCCGCGGCGCCCCTCCGCTCAACGGCGAGTTGGCGAGGACGCGCACCGCGCGGGGCGCTTCACCAGCCCGCGCCGCCCGGGCCGCCCCACGCGCCCATGTCCGAGCGCGACCCGTCGGCGTCCAGCAGCGAAGGATCGCCCGCGTCGACGAGCGGGGAGCTGGGGTCCAGGTGGCGGTCGTCGTCCGAGAAGAGGGGGTCTGCCGAGACGTTTCCGTCCGTTCCGGTCGGGTCTGCCATGCCCACGAAGTCGTCCGGGGTGTTGCCCCAGACGTCGGAGTAGCGGAGGGTGACCGAGCCGCTCTGCGACTGGATGCCCCCGCCTCCCGAGCCCGCCACGTTCTCACAGATGATGGTGTTGACGAGC
This sequence comes from uncultured Pseudomonadota bacterium, assembly GCA_903921785.1. Lineage (GTDB taxonomy): Bacteria > Myxococcota_A > UBA796 > UBA796 > SXON01 > SXON01. The sequence goes on along the minus strand of CAIXRH010000275.1, from coordinate 12,186 downwards.
GTCGCCGTGGAGGCGTCGACGTAGAGACCGCCGCCCGTCGAGTTCGCGCCGTTGTCGCAGATCGTGACGTTGGTGGCGATGAGCTCGGAGGACTTCAGCCCGATGGCCCCGCCCGGAGGCGGAGTGTCCCAGCTGATGCTGGCGACGTTGTCGACGAAGCGTACGTTCACGAGCCGGAGGGTGATGTTGTACGCCTGCAGGCCGCCCGCCCCGGCCCCCCAGGATCCCCCCGCCACATTCCCGCGGAGCACCACGTTGGACATCCCGAGGGTGCCTCCTCCGGCCTCGATCCCCCCGCCGCTGCTCCCCGCCTTGCAGTCCTCGATGAGCACCCGATCAAGGGCCGCGTGGGTGCTTCTCAGGTACATCCCCCCGCCGAAACCCTCGTTCTTCGGGCCGTAGGACGCGGTTGAGTCACGGATGACCACGTCCCAGAACGCCGGGTCGCCGTCCTCGGCGTAGATCGCGCCCACGCCGGACCAATCCCAGACGTCCTGGACCACCACGTCGACGAACGTGGGCGACGAACCGCCGATCTCCACGTGGCCTCCCCCCTCGATGGTGAACCCCTCCATCACCGTGGTGCGGCCCTCGCCACTCACGAAGCTCACCCCGTACCAGTCCGGCCCGGGGGTGAGCACGGTGGTGGACGAGCCGCCCAGCCCGACGAGGGCGACCGCCTTGCCCCCGAAGTTCAGGTACTCCGCGTAGGTCCCGGGCTCCACGCAGATGGTGTCCCCGTCGGAGGCGGCGTCGAGCGCGCCCTGGATGGTGGACACTTCCGTCGGGACCGTCCACTCGCAGATGTCGTCGACGCAGCCCGTGTCGGTCGAGCCGTCGCAGTCGTTGTCGATGCCGTCGCCGCAGAGCTCGGCGTTCCCCGGAGCTGACCGCGGCTGCGCATCGTCGCAGTCGCCAGAGCACCGGCCCTGGCCGTCCGCGTCGTCGTCGGCGTCCAGGTCCCCGTCGCAGTCGTCGTCCGTCTCGTCGCAGCGCTCGAGGGCGCCGGGATGGATCGTCGCGTGCACGTCGTCGCAGTCCGTCGCGTCGAGGGCGTACCCGGCCGCGGCGTCACACACGCTTTCGTAGGGGGCGCCGTACCCGTCGCCGTCGCCGTCCCGGTACCACATCGGCACGATGTCCTCGTCGATGAGCCCGTCGCAGTCCTGGTCGAGCCCGTCGCACAGCTCGGGGGTGCCTGGAGAGACGGCGGGATCGCGGTCGTCGCAGTCGGTTCCCCCGGGCACCGCAAGGGCGTCGTCGCCGTCGCCGTCGGCGTCGGTGAGGTCGGCGCCGTCGCAGTCCTGGTCGACGCCATCGTACCACACCTCCGGTCGCGGCACGCAGCCCGAATCGCCCGATTCGTCGGCCGAATCGCGGTCGTCGGGCTGTACGGCGTGACGATGGCGCGCCGGGCTGGCACACCCCGCGAGGCCCGCCGCCAGCAGCAGCGCGCTCCCCACGAGAACGGAACGAAGACCAGCCATCGTCGCGACCTCTCGGTCGAACGTAGCACGCTCGGCGTGCTTCGTTTCGACGGGTTGCGGCGCGCTTCGTTCGGCCTACCCCCCGGGAGGAGGCGGAACGGCGTCGGGCTTGGGCCGCGTGACCTCGGTGATCGTGCCCAGCGTGGGCGGGGGAACGTGGGCCAGGTCCGCCTCCTGCTGGGCGGCGTAGGTGGCGAGGTCCGCGGGCGGCGGGCCGGTCGGGAGCGCCCAGAGGTCTGCGCAGGCGCCGCTCACCGGCGGGCCGAGCACCTCGGTGATCATCCGCACCGCCCGCCCGTCCTGCTCGCCGTCACAGGCGTGGGAGAGCAGCACCGAGGCGAAGCCCCGCTCGTGGAGCAGGAACATTCCGGCCTTGAGGTAGCTGGGCTCGACCGGGGTGCCGGCGAGCGCGCGCGCCAACGGGCTCGCAGCAGTCCAGTAGATGCCGTCGTACGCCCAGTGGTCCACCCGCTCGATGGCGACGGTCTGCATCGGCCGATTCAGGTAGATCTGGGCGGCGATGTCCTGCTTTCGCATGGTCTGGTCGAAGAGGGTGAGCGGGTCCTGGTTCTCGGCGATGGTGTCGGCCCGGGTGGCCCAGGTCATGTCGGCGACGGCCCCGGGCGGGGCCACCAGGTCGGGGGCGCCATCGAGGGTGAAGGTGGCGCGAGGGAAGGGGACGGGGTCATTCCAGGCCACGTCGACCAGCACCAGGGGCACGAGCAGCAGCGTCCACCGCCAGCGTGCGGCGAGCCCCCCGAGCACCGCCAGGGCCGTCGAGGTGATCGCCAGATAACGAACCGGGAAATTCAGCGGCTCCGCGACCCAGGCCAGGGCCTTGTTGATCACCGCGAGCGGCAGGTAGATCGTCGGCTCCACCTGCGCGCCTCCCCACCAGAGGGTGTTCCCGAGCGCGAGCACCACCCCGGCCAGCGCGATCGCCACCCATGGCCACGCGCGCCGCGGCGCGGAGGCCACCCCGATCCCCGCGAGGATCAGCGCGATCACCCCGAGGTAGCGGCCCCCGAGGTAGGCTTCGAAGTGCCCGGACGGGTCCGAGACCAGCGTGAGGTCCGGCTGCACGATCTCCGGCAGGTCCAGCGAGTCCACGATGAAGCTGGCGGTGGGGAGCGGCCCGCGCATCCACTCGAAGAAGCTCACGTCCGGGCGGGTGGCGGTGCCGTAGGTGGAGGCGAAGAGCTTGACGGTGGGCAGCACCATGCCGAGACCGAGGACCACGGCCACGGCCCATCCGAGCCAGAGCCGGCGGTCGCGGGCGAGGGTGCTCAACGCATAGACTGCGACGGCGGTGGCGAGGAAGAAGCCGTGGTAGAAGCAGGCGAGCGTAGCCGCACCGAGGACGATGCCGAGCGCGACGAAGTCCTTCGGCCGCAGGAGGTCCCGGGCGCGGATCGCGAAGCCAAGGCCGAGGGGCACCCACCACGCCTGCCGGAGCTCCCCGACGCCGACGTGCAGGGTGAACGCGGTGAACGCGCCGCCCTGGGCCAACGCACCGGCCACAAAGGCGCTCGCGGGGCGCCGGGCGACGAGCCAGCCGAGCCACCCCGTACACACCCCGATCAGCACCACGTGCACGTAGGCGAGGACGTTGGCGGCCAGCACGGGCGGCAGGGGCGTCCACGCCGTGAGCAGACCGTTGGCGAATTCGATGGGGTAGAGGTCGATCCCCGTGGGGTAGTTCACGAAGGAGGTGTGGAGACCCCAGTCGCCCTCGGTGAGCTCGGCGTGCATCCACCACAGGTTCCACACGTGCTTGAGCGCGTCCCCCGACGGGGAGCCGAGCACGGCCCCGGCTGGATCAAGCAGCGCCGGCCAGGTGACCAACACGGCGAGCAGCAGGGACTGGAGGAGCACGCCGCGGGTCGGCACGTCCGGACCGTAACTCCCTGCCGCTCGGCCCGGGCGCGCACAACCGGTTGCGAGCCGCGCGCACCCCGGCCCGATTCGGATTAGTGCCCGCGCGCCGCCCCGGAGCCCTCCCATGTCCAGCCCCGCCCAACGCGCCGCCCACGTGATCCGCGGCCTCGCGATCGACCAGATCCAGAAGGCCAAGAGCGGCCACCCTGGCATGCCCATGGGCATGGCCGACGTCGCCACCGTGCTCTGGTCGAAGTTCGTGAAGTACGACCCCCAGGACCCGACCTGGGCCGATCGTGACCGCGTGGTGCTCTCCGGAGGCCACGGCAGCTCCCTGCTCTACGCCGTGCAGTACCTCACGGGTCAGGGGATTCCGGGGCACAAGCACCTCCGCCCGCTCCAGTTGGAGGACCTCCAGCAGTTCCGCCAGTGGGGCAGCCGCACGCCGGGGCACCCCGAGTTCGGCGAGGCGCCGGGCGTGGAGTGCACAACCGGCCCGCTCGGGCAGGGCATCGCGATGGCGGTGGGCATGGCGCTCGCCGAGGCGCACCTGCGCGCCCGCTTCGGCGCCGGCCTCGTCGATCATTTCACCTACGCCCTCTGCGGCGACGGCGACCTGATGGAGGGCATCTCCACCGAAGCCGCGTCCCTCGCGGGCCACCTCGGGCTCGGCCGCATCACCGTGCTCTACGACGACAACGACATCACGATCGACGGGCGCACCGAGATCACCTTCACCGAAGACACCACGGGCAAGTTCGAGGCCCTCGGCTGGCACGTGCAGTCGGTGAACGGTCACGACCAAGCCGCCGTGGCCGCCGCGATCGCCGCCGCGCGCGACGTGCAGGACCGCCCCAGCCTCATCCGCTGCAAGACCACCATCGGCTACGGCTCCCCGAACAAGGCCGGGAAGTCTGCGGTGCACGGCGCGCCGCTCGGCCCCGACGAGGTCGTGCTCACCAAGCAGGCCCTCGGCCTCGACCCTGAGCAGTTCTTCCAGGCGGACGAAGCGAGCTTCGCCGTCTTCCGCGCCGGGAACGCCGACCGCGCCGCCCTCCGCGCCGCGTGGAACCTCCGCCTCGCCAACGCCGCCGAGGGCGCCGCGTTCACCGCGCAGCTCTCCGGCAAGGTCGACACCGCGTCCATCGCCTGGCCGGTCCACGCGCCCGGCCCCGGGATCGCCTCCCGGAAGGCCTCGCAGATGGCGATCCAGGCGATCGCCGCCGCGGTCCCTGGGTTCTTCGGCGGCAGCGCCGACCTCGCGGAGTCCAACCTCACCCACATCAAGGCTGCGGCCGACGTGAAGCGGGGGGACGCCTCGGGGCGCAACGTGAACTTCGGCATCCGTGAGCACGCGATGGCGGCCCTGGCCAACGGCCTCGCCCTCCACGGCGGCCTCCGTCCGTTCTGCGCCACGTTCCTCATCTTCCACGACTACCACCGCCCCAGCTTCCGCCTCAGCGCGCTCATGGGCCAGCCGGTCACCTACGTCTACACCCACGACAGCGTGTGGGTCGGCGAGGACGGCCCCACCCACCAGCCCACGGAGACCCTCGCGAGCATCCGCCTGGTGCCGAACGCGTGGCTGATCCGCCCGGCGGACGCCGCGGAGACCAACGTGGCCTGGGCCATGGCCCTCGAGCGCGCCGACGGCCCCGTCGCGCTGGCCCTCACCCGTCAGGACCTCCCCACGCTCGACCGCGCGGCCTACCCGCCGGCCGACTCGATCCGCCGCGGCGGCTACGTGCTGGTCGATGCGCCGAACGCCAAGGTCACGTTCGTGGCCAGCGGCTCCGAGGTGGGGCTCGCGATCGAAGCGGCGAAGCAGCTCGGCGCCGAGGGCATCCCCGCCCGGGTGGTGAACCTGGCGTGCACCGCCGTGTTCGACGCTCAGCCCGCCGACTATCGCGCGGCGGTCCTCGGCTCCGCGCCCCGCGTCGGCGTGGAGGCCGGCGCCACCCGCGGCTGGGAACGCTACCTGGGCGACCGTGGCGCCGCCATCGGCATCGACCGCTTCGGCGCCAGCGCGCCCGGCAAGACCGTCTCGGAGAACCTCGGACTCAACGTGCCGAACCTCGTGGCGGTGGCGAAGTCCGTCGCCGGGTAGACCGCCGAGGATGCCCAGGGGCGGGTGGCGCGAGGCCGCCTTGCCCGCCAGCCGACGTCGGGGGTCGAGGAGCCGCCGCGGCGAGAATGGCGAGCCGCGGCACGTGCCCCGAGGCTAGCTCGCTGAGGTGTTCTCGTAGTGGGCCGACGCCGAGGCGCTCAGCGACTCCGGCAGCGGCACCAGCCCGACCACCGGGGAGAACGGCAGCGTGAGCGTGACGGTGATCATCGTGGTGGAGCCGGTCGACTCCTCCGCCGTCACGGTGACCAGGCTCGGATCGACGCCCTCGGCGGTGAGCCTCGAGGCGGCCGCCGCCGAAGCGTCGGTCGCGAACTCCGCCTGGCTGCCCGTGACGGCTCCCGCGCGTGCGGCGGCCTGGGCGGCGTCCACGAGCGCGTTCCGCTGGTAGAGGTACCACGCGGTGTCCACGGTGCCGCCAAAGAGCGTGAGCAGCACCGGGAGGATCAGCGCCGTCTCGATGGCCGCGGCGCCGCGGCGAGCGTGGAGGGCGCGGCTCATTGGAACAAGACCGCGCGTTCGTTCCCGCCGACGCTGCCGACGTAGGCGTCGACCATCGCGAGGTCCTCGTGGAACTTGCCGTTGCCGTTCAGCTCGATTTTGTTGCCGACGATGATCCCGTAAAAGGCCGCGTTTCCGTTGATGTGGCCTTCCGAGTTGGGCGAGATGATCGACCCGTAGAAGTCGGCGCTGCCGTTGACCTCCACGGAGTGCGCCCCGTCCACGTACACCGTGAGGTTCTTCGGCGCGCTCGCCTGGTTGAGGATGCCGCCGCCGTTGGCGTGGAAGTCCCCCGCCACGTAGATCTTCACCGCCCCGTTCACCTTGAGCTGGGCCTGCCCGTTGAGGCTGAAGTCGGTGAAGTAGTAGGTGCCGGCGTTGAGCGTGAGGGTCTCCTTGGCGTTCATGGAGAACTTCGTGCCGTCCATCGGGCTCTTGCCCGAGCTGGTCTTGCCGATCGTGGCGTTGTTGTTGTGGGTCTTCGCGTAGGTGCTGCTCGCGGTGGGGAGGGTGACCTCCTTCGGGAGCTTCGCGACGCTCCCGGTCACCGTGACCGAGCCGGAGACGGAGGCGTGATCCCCAGCGTCGCGGCCGTAGTACAGCGAGCCGTAGATCTTGGCGTTGCCCGAGGCGGTGATGCTCCCGTCGGCGCAGACGCCGGCGTACGAGCTCTTCGTCGCGAGGTAGGTACCCTTGCTCGAATCGTAGGAGTCGGCCGACCAGTTGCCGTTGATCACGTCCACCGTGGCGGCCAGCACCCCGCAGGACGCCGTGCCGCTCCCCGCCGTGCCGGAGATGGCCACGCGCGACACCCCGAGCGAGGCCACGCCGAACGCCGTGGACAAGAACGTGGGGATGTCCGCGACGGAGTGGGAGATGCGCACCGCCGTTCCCGTGGACTCCGCGGCCGCGGCGAGCGGGGTGAACGTCTTGGTCGTCGCGTCCCACGTGCCGATCTCGATCTCCGAGGCCGTGAGCGTGATCGAGCTCCCGCCGGCGGAATTCAGGGAGGCGAGGTAGGTGGCCGCCGCGCGGGCTTCGGCAGGGCTGTCCGCGAGGCGGGTCGTGGCGGCGATCGCGGCGGCGTCGAGCCCCGCCTGGAGCTGCCCGCCGACCATCCGCTGGTAGCCGATGTCCACCGCCACGGAGCCCGCGGCGATCGTCGTGGTGAGCATCAGGCCGGACATGATGGCGCCCGAGCCGCGGCGTGACCGGCGGGTCATCATGGCGCCACGGGCATGACGATGGTGGCGGAGAGGAAGTCGGCGCTGGCGATGAGCCCCACGGGCGGGTTGTAGGGGGTGGAGACCTGAAGGGTCAGGACGTCGCCCCCCAGGGTGGCGTCGTCTACGGTGGTAGCGGTGACCGAGGAGCTCGCGACGTCGAAGCCGAGGGCGGCGAGGGACTCCGCCATGCGGCCCTCCGCGAGGTCCTCCGGGGCGACGCCCTCCGGCGCCGCCGCGCCGCTACGGGCGGCGTCCCGGGCGGCGTCCTCCAGCTGGGCTTCGCGGGAGAGGAACCAGCCCCAGTCCACCACGCCGGCGGCCACGGTGACCAGGACCGGAGCGCAGAGCGCGAATTCCAGCGCCGCGGCTCCGCGACGCGCTCGCCGCGAAAGGAGGGAAAAGAGGGTCATGCGCAGAGTGTACGACGCGGAGAGTTGTCTGCAAAGCGTGAAGTGAAAAAAACCCTAACAAGATCGTGGCGCCGATCCGACGCCGGTCCGATACGGCCGCGTCTTGCTCGCCGAAGCAAGGACTTACCGGGAGGTGTGAACCGACGGCGTGCGGCGATTCGATCGCGACGCCCTTACCCCCCTCATCACTTCCCGAAATGTACGCCCACGCCCCCACCCCAGAGGAACCTCGCGTCGGCGTCCTCCGACTCCACGCGGAGCTCCGTGTTGAGGAAATACCTGGGCGTCACGTAGTAATTCACGCCAAGGCCGGTGCTGACGACCCCGACCAGGCGGGAGCTGGCCTTTCCGCGGGCACGAGCGACGTCGTCGTCCCAGTCGGAGACGTCCACCTGCCCACCGGTCTGGATCACCCGGCCGCCGCCGGCGAGGAACACGTAGGGCCGGAAGGAGCGGCCGTCGATCACGAAGGAGACCTTGCTCCCGAAGTTCCAGCGGCTCTCACTCGAGGAGCTGCGCGTCCACCCGAGGCGATCGATGCCCAGGCTCACGTTGGGGGTGGCGAGCCAGTCCGCGTTGACGCCGGCCACGTAGGGGCTGCCGAAGCCCTGGGCGACGTCCCAGCCGGCGTAGGTGCCGACCGTCCCGCCCCCAGAGGGGTGACGGGTCTCCCGCTCCGGTCCGGGGTTGGCGTTGTAGGCGGCGTCCGCGATGGCGCTGCCGTAGAGCATCGCCGCGCCCATCGCCAAGGGATCGGGGCCGGTGATGGAGCCGGAGAAGAAGCCCTGGTCGGGAACGAAGACGCTCCCCGCGAACAGCGCGAGCGTGCCGGCCATGTACAGGCCGCCTTTGACGCCTTGGTGGTTGTAGATCTGCCCCGCCCCGGGCACGAGCGTGGACAACCCGGTGGCCAGGAGCGGGCTGTGGCGGAGGTCCCGGGCGTTCACGGCCTCGCTCCACCAACCCTGGTTGCCCACGGCGAGCGCGCGCACCTTCTCCCACGTGTCGTGGAAGACCACCCCGTTGGGCGCCGGCGCCGGCTCCGCGGCGAGCCCGGTGGGCACCTCGCCCTTCTCCGGGGTGGCGCGTGCGGAGGCGAAGAGGTCGACCGGAGCGAACTGGGTGACGGTGACGCGCGCGCCGTCGGTGAGCATCACCTCCGACTGCATGAGCGTTTTTCCCTCGATGTACCTAACCAGGTACGTGTCCGGCGAGAGCGCGAGGGTGACCGGCGTCCCCTTGACCTTCGCCACCTCGGCCACGGGCGTTCGGTCGGTGCGGCGGACCACTGTGAACGTGCCTTCGAGCTCTTCCGGCAGCGTGGCCTGGGCACGGCCCGTGGTGACGGTGGTGAGCCCAAGGGAGCCCTGGCCCTGGATGCGGTAGTCGAAGCTCGGGTGCTGGATGCCGGCGGTGGTCTCGCCGGTGTGGCTGACCGTCCGCGAGTACGCGTAGTCGTACGCCTCTTGGAGGGACACCGAGCCGTCGTTGGTGTCCGCCGCGCCGCGCAGGCCGCTGATGAGGTAGTGGGTGAAGAAGCTGCCCCGGAGGTTCTCCGACTCCTGGGCTTCTTCATCGGCGTTGGCGGCGGTGATCCACGCCTCGCCTTCGGCGGCGAGGCGGTCGTCGACCATGAACGGCTGGCTGAGCGCGGCGCCCTTGAGCCGGGTGATGCTCCCGGACCGGCACGCGTCGAGCACGCCGACCTTCACCTCCGACGGCATCTTGCGGATGTCGGTTCGGAGCTCCTCCCAGGGGTACGTGTCTTCCCCGACCCGCAGGCCGCGTGCGTCGGCGTGACCGGAGTAGTAGAAGAGGAACAGGTCGTCGTCGAAGCCGGAGGCGACGTCGGCGTGGGCGTGCAGCGCCTCCTTGAGCTCGGCCTCCGTCGGCGAGTACAGGACGGTGATGTACACCGGGTCGAAGCCGCCGAGGTCGACCAGAACATCGGAGAAACGCCGCGCATCTTCCTCGGCGTAGCGCAGCGGCTCCAGCCCCGAGCCCCCGAGGTTCGCGCCCACGATGAGCGCGTGGCGCAGGACGGAGGCGTGGGCGAGGCCGAAGAGGAGGATCACGTCAGTCTTTCCGTACCACCACCGTGGCGACGACCGCGCCGTCCATGCGTACCGGATTGTGCTTCACGGCCGCCACCACGTCGCCCGGGGTGGGCCGGGTGTCGGTGCAGAGGGCGAAGAACGTCTGCTCTCCGCGACTGGCGTCGAGGGTGAGGGCGAAGGGGGCGCTCACCATTCCCGGGCCAGCGCCGGCGGGGACCGTGCCGTAGACCTCCACCACGCCGTCGCTGTCCCGACCCGCGAGGGTGACGTAGCGGCGGCCCTGGGGGTCGTAGCGGAGCTGCACCTTCGTGCCCGCGCTGACGGTCTCGCCCAGGTAGAGCGGCCGGGCGCTCTGGCCGGACTGGACCCAGGCTTCGAGGCGGGTCTGGAGGCCCTTGCTGTGGGTGACGTCGCCGCCGGGATCGCTGGACCCGTCGGGCGCCGGAGTCGTTTCGGGCGTCGCCGCGGCCGCGCCCTCGGGCACCGCCGCCGGGGTGCTCTCGGGAAGGGCCGGGATCCCTGCGCCCGCCGGGTCGATCCCGACCGGCTCTGGTGCGCTTCCGCCCTCCGGCGGGGCGCTTGCGCCTGCGGGATTGCTGCCGCTCGCCGCGTCCAGCGTCGCCGGAACTCCCTCGGGCACCGGGATCGGCGGGGCCTTCACCGCGCCGCCACCCGCGGGCACCGCCTCGGGCGAGGCCACGACGGCCCCTTCCGGAGCCGCGCCGGGCTCCGTGGGGGACGCGGGCGCTGCCGGCGGGCTGGCCACGGGGCCATGCTCCGGGAGGGGACCGGCCTGGATCACGAAGAACGCGGCCAGCGTGGCGGGCACGAGCACGGCGCCGGGGAAGAGCCAGCCGCGGAGGCGCTCGATCCAGCTCGGCTTCGGCTCGAGCGCCACGGGCATCGGCTCGCGTGAGAACGCGAGGCGCTCGGTCTGCTGGTGGTGGAGCCGCGCCGCGCACAGCGCACACTCGGCGAGGTGGGCGTGCAGCGCGCGCTCCTCGGCGGGGGAGAGCTCGCCGAGGCGGAGCTGGTGCAGCTTCAGGGTGTTGACGTGGCTCATGGCAGTCGCCCTTGGGCTTCGGATTTGAACGCAGCGATACGCTTCCGTACCGCGGCCCCGCTGAGGCTGACCATCTCGCCGACCTCGTCGTGGGTCATCCCGTCGACGTAGTGGTAGATCAGGCACTCGCGCGTCTTCGGGTCGCTGGTCTCGAGGAGCTGGTCGAGCAGCTCGCGGAGCGCCAGAGTGTCGAGCACCGAGTCGGTGGAGGGGAGCGGGGGCATCTCCTCCACGGGGTCCTCTGGCCGCCGCTTCCGGGTGCGGATGCGGTTGAGGCAGGTGGTGGTGGTCACGCGGTAAAGGAAGGTCGACGGGGAGCTCTCGCCGCGGAAGCTCTCGCTGAAGCGGTGGAGCTTCAGGAAGACCTCCTGCATGGCGTCCTGGGCGTCGGCGTCGTCGCGGAGGATCGTGCGGCAGCGGCCGAGCACGAGGTCTCCGTAACGACGGTAGAGCGCGGGGATGTCGAGCGCGTCGGGCAAGCGGCGCGGCGCCTCCGAAGGGGAGCTTAGCGGGGCGGAGGGCTCGGTGGTCCCCCCGGACACGATGGCGAGGGCGCCGCGCATGGGACTAAGGGCAGCCGCCGGTGTCGTCGCCGGAGGAGCCGCCGCCGTCGGCCGCGGCGTGCAGGGTGAGGATCGCCGGGAGGTATTCGGCGTCGGCGCCGACCTCGAGGAGCAGGTCCACGGTCTCGCCTTCGGCGGCGTGGTTGTCGACCTTGAAGGTGAGGAGGAGCTCGTCGGAGCGGTTGGCCGTGGCGAGGAGGCTGGCGGAGCCGTAGGCGTTCACGCCGGTCACGGCGTCGAGATCGAAGTCGGTGGCCGTGAGCGAGGCGATGAAGGTGTCGCCGGCGGTCGCCTCGTTCGGCGTGAGGGCGAAGGAGGGGTCGGGGTCCGGGATCGCGGTGTCGGCCGCGGTGTCGGTGTCGCTCGCGGTGTCGTCCGTGGCGGTGTCGGTGTCGCCGGAGAGGCCGGAGGTGTCCCCGTTGATGCCGCCTTCGTCGCCCCAGCCACACTTTCCGTCGCCGCGGCCGCAGGTGCCGTCGTAGATGATGCAGCCGCTGAGCAGCGTGAGCGGGGCGAAGAAAGCGAGGGTTCGGTTCATGGCGTCTCCTGGGGGAAGGGGTGCGAAGCGCTCGCACGCCCTCCAGACACCGGAGGTCGGGGGATCCGGATCTGCGCAGACCAGATTTTTCGGGTATTGCCCGGCGGGGACGAAACCCGAGGTCAATCCGTCGTTGCGGGGCAGCGTGGGCGGCGTCACGCTCGCGGCCGCGAAGGGGCGGACGGACGGGGGCGCGCCCTGAGCACTGATCGCTTCTCAGATCATGCTGGTTGAAGCTTTAGAAGTCTGGTGACGACCGGGACGAGTGGCGCTACGCGGTCCCAACCGCGGGCGAGCACGATCACGCCGGCGTGGGCTCCCGACGCTTTCCCGGAGTG
>CAIXRH010000274.1 GCA_903921785.1 uncultured Pseudomonadota bacterium | reverse complement strand
GCCGCGCCCGCCCGCCGGTCCGCCTCACGCGGGCGCTCCGCGCCCGGCTCCGGCGCTCCGGGCCCGGCGCCTGCCGCGGTGCGATACACGGGTTCACCCGGAGCGCCCCTGACCCTCCTCCCCCTGTGGTTCGCCACGCAATTCCTGGTGCGCCCCGCTTCGGCGGAGATCGAGGCCGGCACCGCCTCCACCGCGCTCTCCGCTGAGGAGTGCCGCGGCGGCGCCAGCAAGCCCGCGTGCACCGCCCGCCCGTTCGACCGCACCGGCGACCTCGCCTGGTCCGGGAACGGGTTCGCGAAGCCGGCCGTCGCGAAGAACACCGTCGGGGTGGCGCTCCACAACCAGGCGTGGGTGAACGACGGCGCCTACGGCAACGGCTCGAGCTGGATCGCGGCGGCCGCGAACTCCTGGGTGAAGCTCGACCTCGGGCGCACCTCGCTCGTGGAGGGCATCCGGATCGGCCGCGATCGTACCGGCGCGTACGACGACCGGGACCCCGGGCAGTTCCAGGTCTGGGTGGCCCTCTCCGACGTGTACGCCGCCGGCGACGAGGCGAGCGACACCACCGAGTACGTGAAGGTCTTCGACTCCTCCACCGAGGCCTTCTCCGGGAGCATCAAAGGCGCGGAGACGCTCACCGTGCGCTTCCCGCAGGTCTCCGCGCGGTTCGTGAAGCTGGTGGTCGCCTCCGGGGCCGCGGCGATCGACGAGGTGGAGGTCTTCGGGCAGGCGGGGGTGGGCTTCGGCGCCGCCGCGACGTCGGTCGGCGCCGCCACCTGCCGCCCCGGCGCGTCCGACATCGCCTGCACCGCCCGGCCGTTCGACACGGCGAGCGACGTCGCGTGGTCGGGCCACGGCTACGCGAAGCCGGCGGTCGCGCAGGACACCATCGTGGACGCCCCGGTGCATCGCCCCGAGAACATCAACGACGGCGCGTACGGCAACGGCGCCAGCTGGATCGGCGGGAGCGCAGGAGCCTGGGTGAAGATCGACCTCGGCCGCGCCGTGAGCGTGACCCGCCTCCGCTTCGGCCGGGACCGCTTCGGCACCTTCGACGACCGCGACCCCGGGCAGTTCGAGGTGTGGCTCGCGACGACGGACGCCGTCTACGCCGCGGGCGACGACACCGACGACGACCAGGAGTACGCGCCCGCGTTCTTGTCGGCCGCGCACACGTTCACCGGCACCCTGGCGGGCCCGGAGAGCGTCGTGGTGGAGTTCCCCGCGACGACCGCCCGCTACGTGAAATTCCGGGCACTGGAAGGCGGTGCCGCGATCGACGAGGTGGAAGTGTTCGGAACCCCGGTGACCCCATGACCTGCGCCTCCCTCCCCCGTCGCACCTTCGGCGCGTTCTCCCTCCTCGCCTTGCTCCTCGGGCCGGGCGTGGCCTCGGCGAGGACCGTGGTCACGATCGGGACGCTCGCGCCCAAGGCCAGCACCTGGGGCCAGCTCTTCGCCGCCTGGAGCCGGGCGGTGGCCTTCCAGTCCAACGACGAGCTGGCGCTGCAGGTCTACTACAACGGGCAGGCGGGCGACGAGGTGGCCATGGTCGGCAAGCTCCGCGCCGGCCAGCTCGACGGGGCGTTCCTCAGCGCCACCGGGCTCGCCAAGGTGTACCGGCCGATCGTCGCGCTGCAGCTGCCCGGGCTGTTCACCGACTGGAAGAAGTTCGACGAGGTGCGCTGGAAGTTCCAGCCTGAATTCGCCGCGGGGGCCAAGGAGGCGGGCTTCGTGCTCGCCGCGTGGGCCGACATCGGGCTCACGCGCGCATTCTCCAAGGGCGCGGTGCTCCACCACCCCGCCGATCTCCAGGGTCACCGGCCCTTCGCCGGGCGTGGGGACGACGGCGCGTTGGCGCTCTTCGGCGCGATCCGGGGCTCTCCGCCCGTGCCCTTGAACGTGCCGGAGGTCCTGCCGAATCTCCAGACGAACGCCGTGGACGTCGTCGGGGCGCCGGCGCTCGTCGTGGAGCAGCTCGGCTGGTCCGCCCAGCTCGACACCGTCAACAGCGACCCGCTCGCGGTGGCGGTGGGCGCCCTGGTCTACTCGAAGGCGCGGATCGAGGCCCTCCCCGAGAACCTCCGCGCCGTCCTCCTGGACACCAGCAAGATCGCCGGGAGCACCTGGACCAAGGGGGTGCGCCGGGCCGACGACGAGGCCTACGCCCGGCTCAAGGCGAAGATGACGGTGGTCACCCTGAGCGCTGCGGAGAAGGCGGAGTGGACGGAGGTCTGCGGCAGCGCGCCCAGCCGCCTCGCGGGCCCCACCTTCGATGCCGATCTCCTCGCCCGGCTCGAGGCCGCGGCGCGGTAGGCGGCGTTGCTGCGCCGCCGGTGCTTGCCGAAGCGACCGGGGGCGTATAGTAGGGCGCGCGCGGCTTCGTAGCTCAGTTGGTTAGAGCACGCGGTTCATACCCGCGGTGTCGTAGGTTCAAGTCCCACCGAAGCCACCACCCTGCCAGAAGGCCCGGCGAATCCGAGAGGATTCCCGGGCCTTCGAGTTTTTTCGCGCGTGGACGATCGACGCTGGCGCGCGGCCCCCGGACCGGTGAGGAGGGAGGAGCATCCCTACGCCCGGAGGTCTCCGATGGCCGCGCTCGCCCGCTCCCGCACCAACGAGTCGGAGACCGCCCAGAACCAGGCTGCGGTCGCCGCGAATGCCCAGGTAACTCCCGCGCCCAAGTCGGCGCGGGCCAGCAACGCCCAGGCCCAGGAGCGCCTCCGGGAGGTCCCGGCATCGGAGACTGAGGTCGGCGGCGAGCAGGGCGGCGGCGGCCACGCCAGCGCCGCACCCGGTGGGGGAGGGGATGCCGGGCTCCCGCCCGCCGAGGCCATCGGGCCCAAGACCCCCGAAGCCGTGCTCGAGCGCATCCTCTACGCCCCGAGCGGCAAGGGCCGCTACCGGGTGGACGGCAAGAAGTTGGTGCCGGTGGAGCCGGGCGGCGTGAGCGCTGAGCAGTACGAAGCGGCGAAGAAGGCCATCGAGGAGGCCGAGAAAAAGAACGACGTACGCGCAACGCAGAAGGACACGCGCCAGGACCAGAACTTCGATCATCCCCCGAGCTCGATGGGCGGGAAGGAGAAGGAGGCGAGCTACACCTGGGGCGACAAGACCACCACCCGCACCTCCAACGGCCGCGGGGATCGCGCCACGATCGACTACACCCGCGCCGACGGCAGCACCAAGCAGTTCGACGGAATGACCGGCGAGTCCCCCGACGCGCTGCGGGCGCGCTTCAACGCCTCCCAGGCCAACAAGTCCATCCCGGTGGATCGCGGTTTTGTGAACGACAAGACCCAGCGCCGGGACATCGAGGTGGGCGAGGTGCGCGTCTCCCAGAGCGGCCGCCCCGTCCTCACCTACACGGACCTCGACGGGAAGTCGAAGGAGTTCGCCGGGAAGCCGGGCGAGTCGCCCGAGGCGCTGCGCGACCGGTTCAACGCCGCCAAGGCGAAGCTCGGCATCGAGGCCAAGGACAAGCCGGAGGAAGAGCGCCGCAAGATCTGGCAGGGGATCGACAAGAAGGTCGAGGCCAAGCAGACCACCCTCTGGCAGAAGGAGACCGAGGAGGCGCGCGCGAGCGTCTACCACAAGGAGACGAACGACCGGATCAACCTCGCGGGCGCCAACATCAAGACCCAGGGCACGAGCGACGTGCTCACCGCCCAGGGCAAGGCCGGCTCGAAGGTCACGGCCGGCGGCGGGAAGGTCCACGCCGAGGCGACGGCCGAGGGCTCGGCGAAGCTGGTCGCCTACGAGCGCACCTGGGCCTGGGAACCGGAGCCGCGCGAGCTCCTCGGGGAGACCGTCAGCGGCAAGATGTACGTGTACGTCAAGGGCTTCATCGGCGCGGAAGCGCAGGCGAAGATCGAGGCGAACGCGTCGATGGCGCTGCGCAAGCCCAAGCTCGATCCCGATGCGCTGCTCTCCGGCACGGGCATGAACGTGGATGCGTCGGGCGCGGCGAAGCTCGGCCAGGCCGTGCAAGACCGCGTCGGGGCGGACGTGGGCGCCAAGGCCCAGGCCTTCGCCGGCGCCAAGCTCAACATCGGCGTGGGCGCCGAGGGCTACTGGCACAAGAAGGAGGCCAACGCCTACTCCCGCCAGCTCAAGAGCAACGCCCAGATGATCGTGGACCTGCTCGCGATGGGCAACCCCGGCCTCGGTTGGCTCCTCCGCCAGTGCGGCGCCGACTCCGCCGCCGAGAAGATCCTCAACCTGCTCTTCCAGTGGGGCGCCGCCGGGAAGACCTCCTTGCTCGCCATCGAAGGCGGCCTCCAGGGCTCCGCGGGCGCGGGCGTGAGCGCCGAGGCGAAGATGGGCTTCTCCGGCGGCAAGCTCCGGCTGAAGTTCGGCGCGAGCGCCACGTGGGGCCTCGGCCTCGGCGGCTCCGTCTCCGTGGTCTTCGACCCGATCGAAGGTGTGAAGTTCGCGCTCATCGTCATGGGCGAGCTCAAGCCGATCGTCACCCAGTGGGTCAGCGAGCACACCCAGGAGATCATCAACAAGGCCGGCGGGATGTTCACGGGCATCTTCGATTGGTTCTCGGCGGACGACAAGGTGCGCGACGCCGTGAAGAACCACGCCCACGAGGTGGTGAACGCCGCCCAGCGCGCAAAGATGTGCGACACGCTCTACGGCGGCTGGTTCAGCTCCGACGATGAGGAGGCCGTGATGACCATCCTCCGGCACAGCAAGTCCAAGGGCGATCTCTCGGCGGTGCTCGGCGGCGCGCCGCGCGGCCTCACCGGATCGCTCTCCGCGCAGCACCGCGCCGAGCTCGGCGTATGAGCCGCGGTGGTGCCGAACCGTGGGACGTGGCTGACCGCTTCATCGCGGCCGTCGCCGCGGGGGACGAGGGCGAAGCGAGCGCGTGCTGCAACCCCGACGCCTGGGTCGCCCCGGGCGATTCGCCCGCGCGCCTCTTCCGGGACGTGACCCGCCGCGGCCTCACCCTCGAGGCGGACACCGCCGAGCGCGATGGCGACCGCGCCACCGCGGACGCGTTGGTCATCCACCCCGATCGCCCCGACTCTCCCCGTCGCCTCACCTTCTTGATGCTCGACGAGGGGGACGGCTTCTTCATCGAAGGCCTCGCCCTCGGCGCGATCCATGGCGGTGCCTTCCTTGCCGGCGCCATCGACGCCCGCCCCCGCCCCGAGCCCGCCGACCCCGCGGCATTGTTCGCGCAGATCCTGCCCGAAGGCCGCGTCGGTCGCCGCTTCCGGCTCCGGCTGGAGAAGCTCGTGGAAGACGGCGGCTCGTGGAAGGTGGTCGAGGCCAACCAGCTCCCCGGCGTCGGTCGCGCCGAGATGGTGGTGCGCAGCACCCCCGCCGAAGGCGAGCCGAGCCAGGTGTGGGTCTACCTCGACCTCGACGAGAACCGCGTCCTCGCCGAAGACAGCTTCCGCTCCTGGTCCAGCTACCTCGCCGAGCCGGCCGCGCCGGAGCCCGAGGACGACGAGGAGCTCGTGCCGCCCGACGAGGACGGCCCCCTCGCGTGAGGATGAGGCTCAGGCGGTGAGCCCCACCCGCCTGCGCGCCTCCACGCAGTTCGCCCCGCCCCGCTCGAAGTCACGACAGGTGCGCGGCCGATCTTCGTAGTGCACGCAGCGGTTGTCGGCCTGCAGGCACGGGCAGCGTGTGCCTGCCCGGGGCATCTGGAGCCGCCCGTCCTGCTCGCGTACGAGCTCCGGGTGTAGCCGCACGAACGGGTCGCGGCGCCCGACCTCCACCGTGTGGTACGCCTCGCGGCAGCAGGCGGCGCAGCTCAGGCAGTCGAGGCTCGCTTCCGCGGTGTGGGCGGGGCACGCGGCCCATTCGGCCCGGACGCGGGCGCGCCGGTGGCGGAGGCAGCGGTCGACCACCTTCCCGGGACGGCGCCACACGCAGCTGGCACAGGTGGTGTCGGGCGCAGCGCCGCCGCGGCCGGGCGGCCACAGCGGGTTCACCACGTCGGCCAGCCTCCCGCACCTTCCACGTCCACCCAGCCGCCGACGATCGAGGCGGGGAGGCCGCCGGCGAGGATGCGGCGGACCTCGGCGAACTTCGTCCAGCCGCCGGCGATCGCGCCGCCGCGGGACCACCCGTTCGGCTCGCGGCCGATGGTGAACGCGTTCACCGGATGCACGCCGGGGAGCGTGACGTAGACATACGCCGCCTCCGCCGCCCAGTCCCGGCTCGGGCCGGCCTGGGTGGCGCGGAAGGTGTCGCCGTCGAGCCAGAGGGGGACGTCGTGGGTGGGGGTGGCGGTGTCGCTGCCGGCCCAGCCCATGCCGATGGCGGGAATTCCCAGGGCTTGCAGCTCCCAGATCGCGAGGCTGGTCTCGACCGCGCAGTCGCCCACGAACGAGCCTCGGCTGTGCATCAGGTCAAGCTGGAAGCCCGCGCTGACCCCGTCGGACGGCGCGATCGGCACGCCATCCACCGTGCCGAGGGTGACCCCGTGGACGGACTCGGCACGCCACGCCTGGCAGGTCTCCGTCTCCAGGCCGCCGTTCGCGCAGAGGGTGCGCATCAGGTCGTCGTTGGTGCGGTAGGCGAGGTGGCGCCAGAGCTCGCGCTCGAGCGAGTCGGCGGTGCCGGCCGCGGTGGGCTGGAGGGGCACCCGGTCACGGAGGGCGCCGAGCTGCTCGACGCTGGGGACCACGAAGCGGTACCGAGCCGCGGTGAGCGGCGCGGCCTGCCCGGCGATCGGGAAGGCGCCGTACGCCACGGACTGCGCGGCCGGCCAGGCCCACACCAGCTTGGCGAACGCCTCCTGCTCGGAGAACCGCCACTCCGCGCCGTGCTCCTCCAGCCACCCGTCGAGGCCTTCGCCATACCGCAGCCACGCGACCGCGTCGGCGTCCACCGTCGGGACGACGGTGTCCTCCACCTGGGCGCGCATCGCCCCGAAGGTGATGGCGAGGGCGACGGCGAGGTCGGCGTCCGCCACGGGTCCGTCCGTGAGCTCGGCGGCGAGCACGTCCAACGCGTCGAGCGGCGGGGCGCCAAGGAAACCGCCGGGGCCGACATCGCTCACCGAGCCGTCGAACGACTTCACCGAGGCGACGACGGAGCCGGCGTGATCGGGGTCGAACCGCTCGCTGCCGGTGAGGTCGACGTCGAAGCTGAGCCAGTCTTCGCCGAGCTCGGGGACGGCGTCGCGGGCGAGGAAGGGGGAGGGGCTGCCGCCGTCGAGCGTCGCTTCGCGGGACCAGCCGCGACCGAGACCCAGGCGAAGGTCCGGCGCCGGGCCGGAGCGCGTATCGAGGTCGAGCCAGATGCCGTTCTCCACCACCCCGACGCCCTCCACCCAGCCGACGAGGTGGGTGCCTTCAAGGCGGATGTCCGCCTGAAGGAGGTCAACGCGGACGTCCTCCCCGGTGCGGTCGGGGAACGCGCCGGAAGGCTCCATCGGCAGGAGCAGGTCGACGAGGCGGGGGTCGGCCGCGGCGAGGAGCGTGGCCGCGCCCGCGAGCCCCGCCTCGGGGAGGCGGGCGGCCAGCGCTTCGGCCAGCTCGGGGCGGGCGGCGGCGAGCGTGACCCAGGGGTCGGGGTCGGTCGCGTCATCGCCGACGTCGGCGATCTGCTCCGCGTCGTCCCCGGGGTCGCGCTCGTCGGGGTCGCCGCCCGGGAAGACCGAGCTGGTCTCCGGATCGGGGAGGCCGACGGTGGAGGCGCTTGGCGCCGTCCTCCCAGGCTCGGCCTTCGCAGGCTTCGCCCCCTCCGGGGGCTTCGCACGCTTCGTAGGCGCCTGCGCTGGCGCCCCTTTCGCCGCCTTCGTGGACGCTTTCGCCGCCGCTGGAGCCTTGCTGGTGGAGGGGGCCGGGTCCGCGGGCGTCGCCGCCGCCGCCAACGGGACCAGCGCCGGCAGGAGCGCCGCGATCGCCGTGACGGCGAGCATCGCGAACACCGTGCGGAGCACGGGCGGGAGCGGGGTCTCGGCGCGCGGGCTCACCGGGGCTCGGTATTGCAGGAGCGCTCCTGCGGCACGTCGCCGCGACGAATGACGACCGTTCGCGAAACCGAAGCCTGCGCCGCGCCGGCACGGCGTTCCCGGCAACGGTGACGGTCGTTGCGCCTGAGCCGGCCGCCGGGCGGGCAGGGCGGTGTATGGCGCCCATGACGACGGTTCGCGCCAGATGGCGGCCTACCGGGTGGAACCGGACCTCTCCCCTACGCTATCCGCAGCTCAGCTTTCCGCCCCGGAGAATACAGCGGACGTCGCCGCCGGTCGTCGGCACGTCCACCTGCGCGGTCATCGGAACGGTGCCCTGGAGGATGAGCTGGCACTGTCCGGGGGCGGCCGAGAAGATCGCGACGTTGCCGCTGAGTGTGACCGTCTGGGCGTCGCCGCCGCAGCGCAGCCCGACCTCGGCGATGGTCTGGTCGGCGTCGACGCGCACCTTCAGCGGAACGCCGGGCTTCATCACCATGGACTCGGCGATCGGGCGCTCGCCGCAGAGGGGGGCGGTGAGCCCGTCGAGCCAGGCGAGCTCGGCGTCGGGGCCCACATCGCGCACGCGGCCGTCCCAGGTCGTGTACGGGGAAGCGCAGGGGTCGTTTCCGAGCGTGCGGGCGAGCACGAGGTCGGTCCAGGCCATGAGCGCCCGGCCCTTCCGCAGGTTGTGGTGGTCGGTGGCGAGCAGCTCCGCCACGCTGAACGGGTACTGGGCGCTGTGGGCTTCGCCGGAGACCGGGTCGCTCCACTCCACGGTGAGCACCACCCTGTCGTTTCCGACCGGCGACTGTCCCCGCATCGCCACGTCCTGAAGGAACAGCTGCGTCGTGCCCGCGTAGTAGTCGATCGGCTGGATATCGGCCTTCACGGTGGATGACTCCTCGCCGTAGAACTTCTCGATCGCCAGGGAGTCAGGCAGGTCGAGGCCGAAGTGGACGTCGTTTGCCACGGTCTCGGTGAGCGAGTCGAAGCCGGGACCGAAGATGCGGTCCACCACCGCCTCGCTCCCCAGGTACACGTAGGCACCCTGGCCCTTCTCGGAGAGCATGTCGAGCACCTTGTCGTTGAAGGTGCGCCCCACGCCGATCGCCGAGAGGCGCACGCCGGCGTTGCTGTAGCCCTTGCCGATCTCGGTCACGAGGTCGGGGTCGATCTCGCCCTCGTTGAGCAGCGCGTCGGAGATGAGGAGCATCCGTCGGTTTCGCCCGGCGCCGTCCGTCCGTGCGGTGGCGATCCGGTAACCTTCGCGCAGACCGGCGTCGAGATCGGTCGAGCCGCGGGGCTCCAGGCGGGTGATCACGCTGTCGAGGAGCTGAGAGTCGTCCCGGCCGACCACGTAGTCTTCGAGCGGGGTGCACAGCTCGTCGTCGAAGAGCACCACGTCCACCCGATCGCCGCGGACAAGGCGGCCTTCCATCGCCTTGAGGCCGCGCTTGAGGTAGTCCATTCGGCCTTCGTCCCACATCGAGCCGCTCCGGTCGAGGACCAGGGTGAGATCGAGCGGGCGGCGCTCCGGGACGACGCCCTTCACCGCGAGGGCGAGGCCGAGCTTGCCGTCGCCGATGGGCTCCGCGGTGCCGAAGACCGAGAACGTCTGCCCAGGTTGTACGTCCACCGTGTCGAAGCTGAAGTAGTTGAGCAGCTCGTGCGGCCGAACCTCGGAGGTCTTCACCGGCTCCCGGTTCTGGATGGCCCAGAGCAGGCGCTGCGCCGACGCCAGCGACATCGAGTCGTCGTTGGAGAGCCAGGTCGTTCCGCCCCAGTCCAGGCGTGCTCGGCGGGCTTCTTCGAGCACATCGGCGCGTGAGGGCTCAGAACTCGGTTTGGCGGAGGCCTTCGGAGCGGGGCCGTCGCGGAGGACTTCGAGGGAAGGGGCGGGGGACTTCTCCGCGGCGGCGGTGCTCACCCCGGCGGAGGGGAGGACGGGGGGCGTCGCCCCGGCGGGCGCCGAAGCCGTCGTTGCGGGCGGGGCGCTCGGTGCGCTGGGGTCGGGCAGGGCTGCGCCGCCCTCGCTCGCTCCGGCTCCGTAGCCGGGCACGGTCCCAGTGCCCTTCGACCCGTCGAACGTGCCGATGTCTGCCGGACTGACGGAGCCGGCGGGCATCGGGGCCGGCGGCGGCGGTGCCGCGACGGGCGGCGCCGAGCCGGTGGTCGCGCCACCGCCCCCCTGGCCGTGCCCGCGCATCCCGAGGCCCTTCTTCTCCTCCTCCGCCGAGGCGAAACACTCGCGGGAGATCGCGCGCCCGGCTGGCAGCACCACCTCGCGCCGTTCGGGCGGGCGCGGTGGGGTACGGGGATCGGTCATCGGGCCGTCGAGGACCGGCTCCGGCGTGGTGCAGGCGAGGACGAGGAGAAAGAGCACGGCGCCTCCGAGCGTCCGGACAGCGTACCGCGCGCGAGGTTCTCGCGGGGCGGGAGAACCGTGAAGAGCACCACCCGTGGTGGTACGACCGCGCGCCGCGGTCTGTACGTTCCGGGAGGGAAAAACGGCGCGAGGCGCCGGGGTTGCCCCCGACGCCTCGACGATCCGCCTCGCGGCGGCAGCCTACCCGCGCTTCTTGTAGTGGCGGTGGGGCTGGTTGACCGGGATGTCGCTCGGGCGGTAGATGGGAACGCCCTTGCCGTTGCGGTGCACGAGGCGCTCGTCCACGATCTGGGCGGCGATGCCGCTGCAGCGCGAGAGGCCGAAGAGCACGGTGTAGTACTCGGCGTCCGCCAGGCCGCAGGCGCGCAGGAGGGAGCCGGAGACCGCATCGACGTTCGGGTAGGGGTTCTTGACCTTGGGGTTGGCCTTGAGCACCTTCACCGCGCGTTCGCGCATGACCTCGGCGCGCTGGAACAGCGGGTCGTTCGGGCAGAGCTCGCGGCCGAGCGCGTACTGCACGCCCGCGCGCGGGTCCTCGGCGCGGAGCACGGCGTGCCCGAAGCCGAAGATGGAGCGGCCGGCGGCGAACTCATCGCGGATGAACTGCTCGATCTTATCCGGGTCGTTGGTGCCGGCCTTCTCGAGGAACTCCAGGCACTCCTGGTTCGCGCGGCCGTGAAGCGGGCCATAGAGGCCGGCCATCGCGGCGCCGAGGGAGGCGTAGGTGTCGGACTTGCCGGACGCGACCGCCTTGCCCACGAAGGTGGAGAGGTTGCCGCCGCCGTGATCCATGTGCAGGACGTAGAACACCCGCATCAGCTTGGTGAGCTTCTCGGCGTCGGCGCCGGGGACGCCCATCATCTGGACGAAGTTCTCCATCAGGCCGAGGTGCGGCTTGGACTTGATCGGCTTGCCCCAGCCGGAGCGCGTGCGGTAGATCGCGGCCACGATCTCGGGCATCTGGGCGACGACGTTGAGCCCGTCTTCACGATAGTCGCCGGTCTTGCAGAGCATGCCCGCGAAGTTGAGGCCCGCGATGAGCCACTCCATCGGGTGGCCTTCCTTCGGCAGCTGCGTGATGAGCTTGATGACGCGCTTGTCGACCTTCGCGCGCTTCTTGAGCTCCTTCTTGAACTTGCTCAGCTCGCCCTTGTTGGGGATCTTCTTGTAGAAGAGAAGGTAGATCGCCGCTTCGGGATCGATGTGCGCCAGGTCGGCGATCGGGTAGCCGACGTAGTGCAGGCCTTCACCAGGGTCCACCTCGGAGGTGTACACGGTGCTGACCGGGAAGCCGCGCATGCCCGTATCGAGCAGATCGGCAGTGATGGTGAACGGGAGCAGGTTGTCGCTCATGGCCTCGCCTCCAGATGAGGGGCCAAAAAGTAGCCCGGGGAGGGAGGGCAGGCCACGATGAGGGCCCGTCTCGGGGCCCTATCGGTGGCAATTCGCACCGGATTGACGGTTGGGGCAATTCCGCACAGGTGGAGCGACGGCAGGCGTTCGGGCGCCGCCGCGCCACGCTCAGAGCGACGGCCAGATCGCCGCGTAGAACACGAAGAGCCCGGCGAGGAGACCGACGCCGCCGAGGCAGCCGCAGCCGAGCGGCGCGACCATCCGCATCGGACCGCGCTTCACCAGGAAGTGCACGACCACCGCTGCCGAGGCGCCCGAACACACGAAGCCGAGCGGCATCGCCGCGAAGTTGGACGCGGCCACCCCCGCGCTCTCGGAGGACGCACCCGTGACGCCGACGGCCACGACGCACACCGCCGCGACCACCATCGCCACCAGCACCCAGGCCACGGGCATCATCAGGCTGGGGCGTTCTTCGGGGAGTTGTTCGTCCATGCCTGCGGATAACCCGCAGCCTCAGCCCGGCGCGGTCTCGGGGTACATCGAAGAGAGGACCCACCACGGCAAGAGCGCGAACGGGAGCGCCGCGATGGCCGCCAGCCGGAGCCTTCGGGTGTAGAGCGGCGGCAGCGGGAGCAGCGCAAAGAGCGCCGCCAACACCCACGGGTAGCGGCGGGCGGGCTCCACCGGCTCGGTCTCCAGGGAGTACATTCGCGCCAGCATCGCCAGCGCCGGCCCGAACCGCCAGACGACCGCGGCGCCCAGGACGCCAGCGCTCCACGTGCTGGTGAGCGTCATCACCTCGAATCCGGCGGTCATCACCTTCCGGGTCTCCGGCCAGATGCTCTCGGGCGGTGGGGGGGCGGGGGGCACCGGGGCAGCATACGCCGCGGGCGATGTCCGAGCTTTCGGCGATGTACGGGACGCGGCTGTTCGACCAACCCGAACATGCGGCGGTGCGTGAGCGCCTCGGCGCGTTCCTCGCGCGGCCGGGGCCGCTCGCGGTGGAGATCGGCTTCGACCACGGCATGTGCATCCTCGACCGCGCGCGGCGCTTCCCCGAGACGCGTCAACTGGGGGTGGAGCTGCGCGAGCAGCGCGTGATTGCGGCGGCCGAAAACGCCCCCGACAACTGCCTCCTCCTTCGGATGGACGCGCGAACGCTGTTCACCGTCCTCCTTCCGGCCGCATCGGTGCAGTGGCTGTACCTGCTGTTTCCGACGCCGCCCTCGTCGCCGAAGCGGGTGCTGCTCAGCGCGGGCTTCGCCGCGGCCGTGGAGCGGGCGCTCGTGCCAGGCGGGGTCCTGTGGTTCGCCACCGACGTGCCGGAGCTCGACGCGGCGGCACGCACGCTCTTTCCCTGGCCGGAAGCGCCGCCGCCGCCGCTCGGGGTGGAGCTCTCGCGCCGGGAGCGGGTGTGTCGGCGGGACGGGTTGCCTGTCTACCGGTTGTGCGTGGCGCGGCCCTGAGGGCGCGGAGTCAGTTCTTCTCGGCGTCGAACCCACCCGTGGTCAGGCACGCGCCGAGGTCGAAGGAGAACTCCCCGGTCGCCGCCGCCTTCTTCGAGGTGGAAGAGCCATCGACAATGATCACGGCGCCCCCGGTGTTGAGCTCGCACGAGAACGCGGACCCCGAGGACGAGCAGGGCAGCGCGACCCCCAGGTTGTCGAAGACGAGGTCGAAGCTGCCTTCACCGTTGCAGGTGGAGGTGGCGTACCAGGGGTTGGGATAGGAGCCGAGGCCGCACTCGTCCCCGGCGTAGTCGAAGGTGAAGCCCCAGTAGCCGTCGAGGATCGCGCAGTCGGTGTTCACGCCGGTGTCGGTGGTGCCGGTGTCGCCCGTGTCGGTGGTGCCGGTGTCGGTGCCGTCGCAGCCGGGGCCATACTGCGCCTCCAGGTCGCTCAAGGCCGCGTCGCACTCCTGATCACAGGCCTCCATGGCGGCCTTCGTGGTCTGCCAACAGCTCCCGTTCTCCCCGTACTGCTCCTCCAGCTTGGCCACGTTGCCCTTTCCGGCAGCGTCCGCGCAGGCGAGGTACTGACGGCACGCGGTCGTCTGGTGCACCCCGGCTTCGGGGGGCGCGGCCGAGTCGCCGGAGTCGGTGCCCAGGCCGGTGCAGGCGAGGAGGGCGGCGGCGAACGGGAGGAGGAGGGCGCGGCGCTTCATGCGGGGGCCCCTATCGCGCGCGTGAGGCGGACCGGAGGGCGGACGCGGCTCTGGAGCGGTGCCACGGGCGGATCACCCGGGCCGCGGCCGGAGGCGGCGCGCGCGGCGCCGGCTCCGAGGGCCTTCGGCCCGAGTCCGGAGGGAGGCCGACGGCGGCCCCCGGCCGCCGTCACGCCCAAAACGAACGGCGGCGGCCCGAAGACCGCCGCCAGACGACCTGGCCCGAAGGCCTCGGGATCAGCCCTTGACCGCCGGACGGATGGCAACGATCGCGTTGTCCGCACCCGGGACGCCACCGCGGACGTACACGAGGTTGCGCTCGGCATCCACCTTCTCGACGAAGAGGCCCTGCACCGACACCTTGGCGTTGCCCATCTGGCCAGGCATCTTCATGCCGGCCTGGGTCATGCCCGGGGTGAGGCGGGTGCCGATCGAACCGCCGTGACGGTAGTACTCGTGCACGCCGTGGCTGGCCTTGAAGCCGGAGAAGTTGTGGCGCTTCATGACGCCCTGGAAGCCCTTACCCTTGGAGATGCCCTGCACGTCCACGCGCTGGCCGGCCTTGAAGAAGTCGCCCACGGTGAGCTGCTTCCCGGGCTCGAGGCCCGCGACGGTCGCCGCGTCCACGCGGAACTCGCGGACGAACGCGAGCGCGCCCACGCCCGCCTTGGCGAAGTGGCCGAGCTCGGCCTTGGTGAGCCGGGCTTCCTTCTTGGTGCCGGTGCCGATCTGGACGGCGTTGTAGCCATCCTTCGTGGAGGTGGTCTTGACCTGCACGACGGTGTTGGGGGTGACCTGCAGGACGGTGACGCCGCGGACGTTGCCCGCCGCGTCGAAGATCTGGGTCATGCCGAGCTTCTTGCCGATCAGGCCGAGCTTTTCGTTCGCCATTGAGTGCCTCGCATTGGACGGCCGTGCCGTCGTACGGAAGTTGCGGCCGCGAGATGCGGACGCCGGCGGCGGTTAGCCCATCGCCTCGGCGCCCGCAAGGGACCCGCGCCGATCAGAGCCCGGCGCCGCCGATCTCGACGATGTAGTCCGGCTCGGCCGGGTCGTTGCTCAGGATGTGGATGACGTTCGCGTCGATCGTCTTCTGGGACACATCCAGGCAGGAGCCACTGGCGGTGTACGAGATGGTGAACGCCGTGGTACGCCCGGGGGCGACCGACGTGGCGCCCTTCCAGCCGCCGAGGCTGAACGTGCCGCACGTGGCGAGGAAGTCGTTCTTCACCGTGACGGAGGACACGTCGAGGTCCTGATCTCCGTCGTTACCAATGGTCACTGTACGGGTGTCTTTACTCCCGTAGAACGAGAAGAAGTCCGTAATCTCGTAGTCGCTCGAGGTGCCGGTGTTCACGTCGATCCGCGGGGAGCAAACATCGCACTGGTTTTCGCCGGTGCCGGTCATCGCGATGGTGGTCTTCGGGGCGCCCGGATCGTCGGACTGGAGAACCAGATTCCCGGAGTAGGCCTTCTCGGCGCTAGGGGAGAAGGTGACCTCCACCACCCGCTCTTCGCCGGGATCGAGCGTGCGCGGGGGCGTGAGATTGCCGCCGAGGGTGAACGACGCGTCCGACGCGGTGGCCGAGGTGATGGTGAGCGGGCCGTCCCCGGTGTTGGACACGGTGACGCTCTTCATCATGGTGGCGCCCAGGTCCATCGTGCCGAACGCCAGCGAGGGCACGTCGGTGGTGAGCTCGCCGCTGGTGCTGTCGGTGTCCCCGCCGCCAGTGTCGTCTCCCCCGCCGGTGCCGGGCTCGATGCCGCGGCCGGTGAGGGGCACCTGCCCATGGTCCGACTGGTCGATGGTGAAGGCGATCTTCCCGGTGTAATCGCCGAGGTCCTCGGGCTCGAAGGTGAGGGTGATCACCTCTTCGGCGTCCTTCATCAGGTCGAACCCCACCTGGTCCACCGAGAAGCCCTCGCCGGACACCGACACGTTCACGTGGGAGAGCCCGCTGCCGCCGTTGGTCAGCACCACCGACTGCTCCGCGAAGTCACCCACCTCGACGTCGCCAAAGTCCACCGAGGAGAGGCTCAGCGCCACGCCCCCGATGGTGGTCCCCTCGTCCTGCGCCCCCGGCGAATCCCCCGAAGGGACCTCCTGGAGGCCGATACACCCGACGAGCAGCGCGTAGACGAACATGACGCCAGTATACCGAGGAATGCTCCCCGGATCACGCCGCGAGGACGATCAGAGGGTGTACTTCAGGCCCAGCGACGCGTTGAGGCCAAGGTCCCAGCCCACGGCGTAGAACACGTCGGCATCCACGGAGATGGAGAAGTGGGACAGCTTGGTGTAGTACTCAAGCGTGGGGCCCGCGAACCCATAGGGGTGGATCGAGTTGTGAATCCCAGGATCCACGCCGAACTCGTTGATCACGGTGTCCTGGTAGCCGATGCTCTCGATGAGCAGCGGGCTGTAGAGCGCGCCGCCGCCGGCCCGGATGCCGATGCCGAAGCGCCGCGCGGGGTACACCGAGAACTCGTAGGCCGCCTGCAGCGAGTAGGTGCGAAGGTCGCCCTCGGTGCAGGGGTAGGCGCCGCCGGCCGCCTTGCAGCCGTAGGCGGCCTGCACGGACCAGTCGAGGCCATTGTGGATGCCCTGGTTGAACGTGAGTTCCCAGGCCATCGACTGCTTTTCGGTGTCCACGAAGTCCTGCCCGAAGGACAGACCGACCAGGGTTCCGCTGCTCACCGCGCCGCCCGCGCCGGTGCCCGGATCGGTGAACCCGAGCAGGTACGTGGCCGCGCCGATGTTGGCCTTCGCGTAGAACCCGCGCACGATCTCGCGGATGCGTGCTTCGTCTTCGCTCCGACCCGAGGCGCGCGCCTTCTTCTTCTTCTTGGGCGAATCGTCCTCCGCGTCGGTGCCGTCGTCCTCCTCCTCGTCGTCGCTGGCGATGGCGGTGAGGGGCGCGTAGGTGGGCCGGGCCGGCTCGGCCGCGAGCGCGGCGGGCAGGGTGAGGGCGAGGAGCGGGGAGACGATCATCAGGGCGACCTCAGCGGGGGCTCTAATACCACGATTGGTGCGATTTCCAAAGCGTCGGCCGCGTGCCGCCGGCGAACCGGACAGTCACGCGGCCTTCCGCCCGTTCGGGCCTAGCCCGGGGAGAAGATGAACGGGTAGCTGACGATGACGATGCCACCGCCCTTGGGTTCCGGGAACTGGAACCGCATGAAGCGACCGTTGATGCAGCTCTCCACCGCGGTGCTACCCATGGTGGAGGACTTGGTGGTCGCGGAGGAGACCGAGCCATCCTTGGCGATGACGAACTTCACGGTGATCTTGCCACCGAGCGACGGGTTCTTGGTGAGCTCGCGCTGGTAGCAGTACCGGATCTGGTTCATGTTGCGCTTGATGACGGCGTCGATGAGCGACTTGTCGAGCGCGCCGAGGATGATCGGATCGCCGCCGATGGAGCCGATGCCGCCCTCACCCTTGGCGCCGAAGCTGCCGCCGCCGGACCCGTAGCCGCTGGAGCCGGAGCCACGACCGTGGGTGCCCATGCCGCCGAGGCCATCCGCCGTGCCGCCGCCGCCGAGGCCGGAGCCACGGCCGCCGAGGCCGCCGGAGCCGATCTGGGTGCCGTTGGCGCCGATGAGGCCGCCGATGCCGGACTGGGTGTCGGCGTTGAGGCCGGTGGCGCCGAGCGCGGAGTCGAGCGCGGAGTCGTTCCGGAGGGAGCCGAGCACGCCGGCGTTCTCCGCGATCTCCTTGTCCAGCTGCTGCTTCTGCATCTGGACCTTCTCGCCCTTCGCCTTGTCCATCTTGGCGTCTTTCTTGCCGACCTTGCCTTCTTCCTTCTTGGCCTTGGCGCCCTCGCCCGCGTCGGGGTTCTTGTCTTCCTTCTTGTTGTCCTTCTTCTCCTCTTCGTCCTTCTTGAGGAGGAGCTCCACCATGTGGGAGTCCAGGCCGTTGTCGGAGTTGGCCGGCGGCGGCGGGATGAACAGGTACATCATCACCAGGGCGGCGGTGAGGAAGGCCATGAAGGCGACGATGCCCACGATCGGCCAGTCGATCTGCGTGGCGCCCTTCGCGGCCTTGCGGCCGGGGTACACGAGATGGGCCACGAAGATGGTGGCGCCGAGATCCACGACCAGGCGGGCGTCTTCGCCGATGTCCACCGTGAAGAGGCCGTCGGAGCCGATCTTGGCGGAGCCCTCCGCGAGGAGGTCGGCGAAGGTCTTGCGGGTCTCGCCCACGTCGACGAAGCCAGCCCACTTGTCGGAGATGCGCGCGGTCCAACGGCCGCCGGCGTTGCTGAAGATCGGGAAGTTGCGCGCGGGGAGGATGTCGCTGGGGACGAAGAACGCGCTCTCCCACTCGTCTCCGAAGAAGCTCGCCTTCACGCCCGAGCCGATGGTCACGGGCACGCCGCGGAAGTGGCGGACGTCGACCACAGAGTCGCCGAAGACCTGGGCCACCTCGAGCACCTTGCCGTGGGACTTGTCGGCGGCGGCGTCGCTGGCGGAGGCGCTGGCGCGCATCACGAACGCCATCACGTCCTCAACCTGCGCGTCGTCGTCTTCCACCGCGGAGGAGATGGCCTCACCCGGGCTGGTGTTCTCGTCGCCGGCGAACTCCTCGACCGCGCCGGCACCTTCGACGTGGGCCGCAGCCTGGTCGGGGATGCGTACGGTGATGCGCACGGTGCCGATGGTGATCGCATCGCCGGTGCGGAGGAGCACATTGCTCACCGCCTCGCCGTTGACGCGGGTGCTCTGGTCGCCCACAAGGTCGAGCAGCTGGACGGACCCGTCCTCGTTCACGTTGAGCACGGCCTGGAGGTCCTGCAACGCAGGGTCCTCCACGCGGAGCATCGCCGCCGGACCCTTGCCGATGGTGACGCTCTCGGCGCGGAGCTCCTCACGGCGGAGGAGCTGGTCGCCGTTGTAGATGTCGAAGGAGAGGGAAAGCGCGCTGCTGCCGGCCATGATGCGTCCTGGGTCGCGCGCGTGTGCACACGCGACCGGGCGGGGTGGGGGTGGGGACTACTTGACCTCGTCGACCGACGACTCCATCTCCGCATTGAAGTCCGTGCGGAGCTTGATCAGCGGGTTGAACTGGGCCTTCTTCCGATCGAGAACCAGCGCGCTGCTCGGCTTGACGAGCTCGCCACTGACATCCAGTCCCTCGAAGTCGATTTCGGTCTTGGTCTTGTAGATGACCTTGGCCCCGTCGGCGGGCGCCTCTTCGTCCTGAGCGAAGGCGGGCGCGGCGGCAGCGAGGGCGAAGGCCCCGACAAGAAGCGTACGGGTGAGCATGCTGACCATGGGCGACTCCGTGAGACGGGATTGTTCCCGACGGCGGGCGATTGGACAATAGGGCGAGGTTTCGGTTCCCGTCAAAGTTGCGTGAGGCAGCGGCTACTGCGGCGCCGGAGCCGGGGCGGGCGCCTCCGGAGCCGGGGCCGGAGCGGGCGCCGCGCCATCGGGCGCAGGAGCGGGAGCCGGCGCGGGTGCGGCGGCGG
>CAIXRH010000273.1 GCA_903921785.1 uncultured Pseudomonadota bacterium | reverse complement strand
GGGAGGAAGGAGTAGGTGATCTCCTCCCGCTGCTGGTCAATGTCGTTCACCCCCGGGGTATCGACGATCTCGACCATGGTCGCTTCGAGCCGCCCGGGCCAGGAAATCTCGACCTTTGCGATGGCTTCCGCATCCTCGGCCTTCTTGGTAACCACCGTTCGAAGAGTCTTATCAGGGTCGTTCCCCGTGAGATCAACGACCCTCGTGGGGCGAGCGCTGTCGCGGTAGTGAATCGTTCCGGCTCGCGTCGGGCCCCCGCGAAGGATGTTGAGCGTCGCCGTGCAGGAGGTGACAGCCGCTGGGAGCAGACGGGCGCGGATCAGGGCGTTGATGAACGTGGACTTGCCACGGCTGAATTCACCCAAAACGAGAACCCGGAACCTTCCCTCCTCCTCCAGGTGCTGGCGCGCACTGCGTGCCGGGAGCACATCGGCGTGCAGCGCCTCGCCGACGGCGATGAGCTGATCTGCAGCGACAACCACCCGGCGGCGAAGGGTGATGTACTCATTCAGTGGCGCGGACAGGCAGGCTCCGTTGCGGTGGGTAGCCGATTGGCGGGAAGCCGCCTCGGGAGTCGGGAGTCGGGAGTGGTGTGTGGACGCGATGCAAGCGTAACGGTTCAGCCCCATCAGGCAACCGCGAAGCTGGAAAAAGCTTCTCGCAGAAATGCCAGACATGTGACGCGTCCGGGCTATAGCCATCTTGATGGTTGTGCCGTAGCTCATTGCTTTTGCACGATCATCGTCCCGCCTCGGCTCCCAGTTCACGGGTGCGAGATCGCGGTCCTTCCTGCCGCCTCGCGAGGTCAGCTGATGAAGGTCAGGGACGGGAGCGGGGCAAAACGACATGGACGGGCAAGCCGCCGCGCTCATCCTCCACCATCCCCAGTCGTCCGCTCGTCCAGCAGCGCCGGTAGAACGATCTCCACCGGCTCGCCGAACCAGGCGTCGATCTCGCCAAGTTCCGCGGGGTCGAACTCGCCGCCGTCGAGGGCGTCCGCCTCCTCCACGTCGAGGATGTCGCCGCCGTCCCCATCGCCGTCGGCGTCCACGGCGGCGATCCGCGCCCCGCAGCCGGTGCACGGCCGGGGCCCCTCCGCGGGCGACGCCTCGACTGCCACCCCCTCGAACAACGCCCGCGTGGCGCAGGTCGCGCAGGCGCCCGAAGCGCCCGGCCACGACCACTCCAGCGCCCGCCCTTCGTCATCCCACGGCACCAATTCGATCAGCATGCGGGCTCCGGTGGATTCACGGGGCGCTCTCCGCGCCGGCCGGTTGGGGGGTAAGCTGCAGCAATGAGTGCGCCAACGCCATATCTGCGAGAACCGGCGGCGCCGCATCGAAGAGGCCGGCGCGTCCCTGGAACGCTTCGTGCAACGCCACATCGAGTAGCACCCGCTCCGCGGGGCGAAGGGGGCCATCCGGCGCCAGGGTGAGGGTGAACGGGGCGGCGGTCAACAGTCCCAGGGCCTCCGGCGCGGGCTCCGCCAACGTGGCGCCGGCCGGGACGGTCGGCAGGGAAAGCCATGTGGACGGTGGACCCCTCGGTACGTGGGGGCCCATCAGGGCATCCGGTGGGGAAAGCCACCCGAGCGACCGGCCCGAACCAGGCGCGCTCCGCCGTGGTCCTCGTCCCGTCCCGGGGCCGTGTCCGCGATCTCCTCGTCCGCGGCGAGCATCTCCAGGAGTGCGAGCGCGGCGGGGCGCCGGAGCAGATGCGGGTGGACGTCGGGCGAGCTACCCAGATCGCCGAGGCGAGGGACCGCGAAGGCCTGCTCAAGCACCAGTCGTTCCGCCACCCTCAAGCTCCGATCCGGCTCCAGGAGCCACACGCCGGGCACCCCAAACTGCAGGTCCTCGGCGGTGGATGCGTGGATGCACTGAAGGTCCCGCAGCTGCCCGCCCGACACCCGCCGGCTCCGGTACGCTTCGATGATGCGAGCGGCAGCGGCGTTCGGGCCGATGGACCTGAGACGGACGCGCATCCGCAGCCCCAGCCCGAGCTCGCCGAGCGCACGGAGGCGCTCCACGGCCTCGATTCCTTCAGCCAGCGCGCGCGGGTCGAGGCGGATCGACGCGGCGACCTTGGAACGGGGAGGAGGAGGCTCCACGAGCCTGAGGCGCAGAGCCGCGAGCTGTACGAAGTCGAGGAGTGCGTCCTCGTCCGCTCCCACGGCGCCCAGCCAGCCGCGCACCGCGCCACCGGGCTCGACGTCGAGGCAGCGATACAGGTACAGCAGCGTGTCGCTCGGGTTCAGCCACCGGACGAGGAGATCGTGGCTCGCCTCGCTTCCGAGGGATGCGCTAGGCGTCGGGGCCGCGCCCGACATCCGCTCGGACGTCGAGCGTTGGCGGGCGGCGAGCTCCGCTTCGGGGACGAGGGAGGCTTCGGGGGTGGGGCGGTCCACGGGCAGCTCCGAGGGGGTAGCCAGACGTCGGCGAGATCCGCTCCCCGGGTGGGGGCGATGGAAAACGGCCCCGGAGAAACTGGCCCAGACCGAAAGCACGAAGCGGTCGGGGGAGGGCACGCGAAGCTCGGACGCGGAGGTAGTCCTCACCCGCCTATGCGCCGCACAGCACCAGAACGGGAAGCCAGCGCGGGAGGGGCCAGTTGAGGCCCCCCCGCTCACCCCAGCCCCACCACATGACGACACGGAGAACCGACACATGACGAAAAACGGGGCTACCCCCACCGGATCGGCGGGAGCCCATCCACCGCCGCCCGGGCGTCGGCGGCTAGGTCGCGGCCGTAGTGCGTGCCGCGGAGGTCGCCTTGGTGGCCGACAAGAAAGTCGACCACGTCCCCCGGGACCTTGTCGGCGGTGAGCTGCGCCTGGAACGCCGCCCGGAAGGCGTGCTCCGGCCTCGCGTTGATGCGATTGGGCGGCGCCCAGACGTGCCGGGGCACGCCGTCGAGCTCGCTGGCGTCCTCCCACGCTGCGAAGACGGTGGACCGCGGGCTGCTGCAGCGCAAGAGCAAGCCCTGACGCGCTCCGGAGGAGACCGCAGATGCAAAGATTGGTTCGGCCCGAAGCGCCTGCGCGAGCGGCACCGTCCGCATCTCCGCGCGTTCCGCTCGGGTCTTCCCGTGGCGCACCAGCAGCGTCCCCGCCGACACATCGAGGTCTTCCCTCGCGATCCCCGTGACCTGACGGAGCCGAAGTCCCGTGTACCGCAGCATCACCACCGCCAATAGGGTGTCTGCGCTCGTCCGGCGCGCACGGAGCCGCCGCAGGCACGCGTCCGCGTGCTCGAGCGTCGGCGCCACCGTGCGCCCGTAAGGGGTCGCCATCGGGACGTACCCCCGAATCGCCGACGGTCGCGGGGGTGTCTGCGGCCACCCCACTGGGTCATCCGCCATCCAACCCCAGGCCGCCCACAGGACCCGGAGGTAGGCATGCGGCACGGTCTTTCCCCGGCGGGCGAGCACGGGCTTCAGCGCGTCGAAGAGCCGCCGGTTCAACAAGGTCACCGGGAGAGGCGCGGTATGGGCGATGCACGTCACCTCGTGGATGCCCTCCGCCAGCAGCGGCACCGTGGCGCGGTACGTCGCGGCCGAGGATGCGCGCAGTCCGTCTGCCTCCGCTGCGGCGACGTACGCCAGCATCCCGTCGAGAAGCGTCGCGGGTGGTGCGTAACGGGCCTGGTGGGTGGCCGGATCGTGGTGGCCGCGCTCCCGCAGGTCCCGAATCACGACGAGCCGGTAGGCCTCGGCGTCCTCCGCGGATCCGTGAACGGTCGTCTCAGGCTGCGTCCACCTCCCGTCCGCGCGCTTCTCCCGCCAGCGGATCCTCCAGCGTCCTCCACCCTTGTCCTCGATCGAAGCGGATGCCATCTCTCCTCCCGTCTACCCCGGTGTGGGGATTTTGTGGAAACCCTCCCACCAGCTTCGGACGATTATCTACCGATCAGGTGGAAGATTTAGCATAGCCGCTAAAACTTGAAATAAATGAAATCCTGATGCACATCCCGCGAGAACACCACCATCGCCACGATCCCCGCCGCCCACAACCCGGCGCGCACCCAGAGCGGCGTGGCCTCCGCCGGCCACCTCCGCCGGATCGCCCCGCCCAACGCCAAAAACGCTCCGCCCGCGCCCGCGACCCCGAGCACCATCACCGCGCCCACCCGCTCCTCCCACGCCCCCGCGAACGGGCTCCGGGTGAACCAGCCGAAGATCCGGCTCACGGAGCCTTCACGGAAGAAGAGCCACCCCACCTCCGTGAAGCAGAACATCAGCCCGATCGCCGCGTATCGGGCCCAGGTGCGGCTGGAGAACGCGCGCGGAACAACCACCGACGCCGCCCGCCACCCGGTCAGCAGCGCCGCGTGCCACGCGCCCCATAGTACGTAATGCCACGCAGCCCCGTGCCAGAGCCCGCTGCCGAGCATCGACACCCAGGTGGCGAAGACCCGCCGCGCCCGCCCGCGCCGCGCCCCGCCGAGCGGGATGTACACGTTCTCCTGGATCCACGTCGAGAAGGAGATGTGCCAGCGCTTCCAGAATTCCGAGGGTGACGCCGCGAGGTACGGCGCGCGGAAGTTGTCGAGGAGCTCAAAACCCATCATCCGGGCGAGCCCGCGCGCCATGTCCGTGTAGCCCCCGAAGTCGGCGAGGATCTGAACGGAGAAGCCGAGGGTCGCCGCGGCGACGAGCGGGGTGCTCGGGTCGGCCATCGCGAAGACGCGGTCCACGTAGAGCGCCACGTTGTCCGCGACGACCATCTTCTGCACCGCGCCCCAGAGCACGAGCCCCAGGCCCGAAGCGACGCGGGACAGCGTGATCCGCCGGTCGGTCTCCACCTGGGACAGGAGCCCGTTCGCCCGCTCGATCGGCCCCGCCACGAGCTGCGGGAAGAAGGCGACGAACGTGGAGTAGTCCACCAGGTTCCGGCGCGCGACCGTGTGCCCCCGCCACACGTCGATCGTGTAGCCGAGCGTCTGGAACGTGAAGAACGAGATGCCCACCGGGAGCGGCAGGTGAGGCTCGGCGAGCGCGAGCGGGTGCCCCGACCACCCGGCGACCGCGACGAGGTTCTCCACGAAGAAGTCGAGGTACTTGAACGTGGCGAGGAGCCCGAGGTTGCTCAGCAGGCTCACCGCCAACATCGTGCCCTTCCGCTCGGGCCAGCGCGCCATCCCCAGCGCGGTGAGCCAGTCGACCAGCGCCGTTCCGACGAGCAGCAGCAGGTACCACGGGGTGCGCCACCCGTAGAAGAGAAGGCTCGCCGCCAACAACCACGCGTTCTGCAGCGCCCGGCGGGGCAGCGCCCAGTACACCGGGAGCACCACCGCGGCGAAGGGCAAGAAGGCGAGCTCGGTGAAGGTCACGGGATGGGGCCGCGCGGAGAATACAACGCGACGCCGTCGCCGGGCAACGCGCCGGCTTCGAGGCGGGCCAGGCGGGGCGGATCCTTCCTGGATCGGTTCGGTAGCCTGGACTGCGGGTCCACGACTCCGTTCGCCGGTCCCCGCGGCCGTGCCTACGAAGGCCGCTCACCGGAGCGAAGCGTGAAGCAGTCCATCGGGGTCATCGGGTCGGGGACGGTCGGTCAGACGTTGGCGGCGGGGTATGCGCGAGAGGGCCACGCGGTGGTCGTCGGCACCCGGGAGCCGGCGAAGCTCGCGGAGTGGGCCAAGGGCCAGCCGGGCGTCACGGTCGGCTCGGTCGCGGACGCCGCGAACCAGGACGTCGTGGTGCTCGCCGTGGCGGGGCACGCGGCGGTCGAAGCGGCGAAGGCCGCGGGCGCCGAGCGCCTCGCGGGCAAGGTCGTCATCGACACCTGCAACCCCATCGCCGGTCCGCCGGCCAACGGGGTGCTCCCCTACTTCACCGGCCCCAACGACTCGCTCCTCGAGCGCCTCCAGTCCGCGTTCCCCGCGGTCCGCTTCGTGAAGGCCTTCTCCTCGGTGGGCAGCGGCTTCATGATCCACCCGAAGCTCCAGGGCGGCCGCCCCACCATGTTCATCTGCGGCGACGAGGTGAGCGCCAAGGGCGTCGTGACCACGCTGCTCGCCGAAGTGGGCTGGGACGCGTGCGACGTGGGCCCGGCCACCGCAGGGGCCCCCGTGGAGGCGCTCTGCCAGCTCTGGTGCGCCCCCGGGTTCCTGCGTAACGACTGGGCGCACGCGTTCGCGTTCTTGCGGCCGTAGGCTCGTCGCGGCGACAGGGGCGAGAGCGGAGTGCTACCCTCCGCGAATGCGCCCCTTCCGCCCGACCCTCCGGTTCTTCGCGCGGTGGGCGCTCCCGTGGAGCCTGCTCACCGCTGCGTGTACACCTGGGTTCGCCGCCCCTCCCGGGGCCGCGGGGCCGACGCCCGTCGCCGCGCCGGCGGAGTCCCCACCAGACCCACCGTCGCCACCGCACCCCCCCGCCCTGCCGCCAATCCGCGACCACCTCATCCCGTGGACCGCCGAGCGCGAGGCCCTCACCGAGGCCTACCTCCAGGCCCACCGGACCGCGCCCCTAAGCGGGAACCCGGAGGTCGACACCCGGATGGTCCCTCGCGCGATCGTGCTGCACTGGACCGCCGGCCCCACCGCGGCCAGCGCCTGGGCCACCTTCGCGCCCGACCACCTCGCCGGCCGCGACGACCTCCGCGCCGGCGGCGACCTCAACGTCGGCGCCCACTACGTCGTAGACCGGGACGGCACGATCGAGCGGCTGTTCCCCGACGATCGGGTGGTGCGCCACTGCATCGGCCTCAACCACCTGGCGATCGGCGTGGAGAACGTCGGCGGCGACGCCGCCCACCCCCTCACCGCCGCCCAGGTCGCGGCGGACATCGCGCTGATCCGCGGCCTCGCCGCCCGCTACCCGATCGAGGTGCTCCTCGGGCACCTGGAGTACCGCCGCATGGAGGGCAGCCCGCTCTTCGAGGAGCGTGATCCAGCGTATCGGACCACCAAGCCGGACCCGGGCGCCGCGTTCATGGCGTCGGTGCGCGCCGGGCTGACCGACCTCCCGCTCGCGGAGCCACCGAAAGGACGTTGAGGGAGAACCGACGAGGTGTCCAAGGAGCGGCGCGGGTGCCCCGATCGGCCCGCCCGGTCGACGTCGGCGGTCGAGGCGCGGGGCGCGGCGGCCAGCCTGG
>CAIXRH010000272.1 GCA_903921785.1 uncultured Pseudomonadota bacterium | reverse complement strand
GCCCGCGTCCCGCGGCGCGACCCACACGGCCACGGCCTCCAGCTCACGGCCAGTGGCGATCACCGCGTCGACCGTGCGGCAGGGGCCCGCCGAGGCGGCCCACATCCGCGCGAAGACCACGGGCGGCGCGTCCGACGCGCGGAACGGCCGCTTGGTGGTCTTGAAGGTGACGAGGCCGGGGCGTTGGAAGCCCGCGTGGAGGTCGGGACGCATCCGCGTGACCTCCGCCTTGAGCGCCGCTTCCATGCCCGGTTGGCAGAGCGCCAGGGCGAATTCGCTGGACTGGCTCATGATGTGGCTCCGTGCTGCACGCTCACCCGGCCATGACGCGGCGTCCCGGGACTCGGGATTCGCCGCCACGACCGCTCCTGTCTCGACCGCGCGGGGACGCGAAGGCGTTGGCCCTGGGTCCTGCCGGGGCTGCCGCCGGGCGGTCGCTGCGCTCCGCCCGCCGCCAACCCCGCCACCCGCCTCGTCACCGCCCGGCGCACCCTCGGCCGCGACCGACCCACGCGGATCCGCGCGGCGGCGAGGCCCGAGGGGACGTGCTGCACGGGTTCGCGCCCGGCCGCCGACGGGCTCATACCGGCTCTCCAAACTGAAGCAGGTTCGCCGCACGCAACGCGCGTTCGCGCGCCTCCGCCACATCCCCGCCGAGCGCGGTGACGTGGCCCATCTTGCGCCGCGGTCGCTCCCGGTCCTTGCCGTAGAGGTGCACCCGTACCCCCGGGATTGCCAGCGCCCGATCGGCGCCGTGGAGGCGGACCTTTCGGCGCTCGGCGAGCCCGAGGAGGTTGACCATCGCGGCGCCGCCCGAGCGGGGCGCGGCCGAGCCGAGGGGCAGGCCGCAGATCGCGCGGACGTGCTGTTCGAACTGGGTGGTGGCCGCGCCCTCGATGGTGAGGTGGCCGGAGTTGTGGACGCGGGGCGCGAGCTCGTTGACGCGCACCTCATCGCCCGCGACGAAACACTCCACGCACATCACCCCGACGAGGTCGGCAGCTTCGGCGATGCTCCGGGCGATCTCCACCGCGCGGGCGAGCGCGACCGGAGAGCCCGCGGCCGGCCAGGTGGTGAGGTGGAGGATGCCTTCGCGGTGGACGTTTTCGAACGGAGCGTAGGGAACAACCTCACCCGACGCCGAGCGTGCCACGACGACGCTCACCTCGCGCTCAAAGCGCACCTCGCCTTCCAGGCGCCAGCCGCCCTCGACCGCGGGCACCCGCGCGCGCGCCGCGGCCGCGCTCGCGGCGTCGGTGATCCGGAACTGGCCGCCGCCGTCGTAGCCCCCCCGCGCCGACTTCAGCCGCGCCGGGAGGCCCAATGCGGCGATCGCGGCGTCGAATTCTTCGACGGTGTGCACCGGCCTGCCGGGCGCCGTGGCGATGCCGAGGCCCTCGACGAAGCGGTGCTCGGCGTTGCGGTCCTGGGTGATCGCCAGGAGCGCGGCGTTGGGATGCAGCGGGCGCCGCTCCGCCACCGCCCTCGCGGTGGCCGCGGGGACGTTCTCGAATTCGTACGTGACCACGTCGGACATCGCGGCGAGCTGCCGCGCGGCGTCCACATCGTCGAAGGACGCGCGGATGCCGTGATCGGCGAGGCCGAGCGCCGGGGCATCCCCCTCGGGAGCGAGCACGACCACGCCATACCCCAGCTCCCGGGCCGGGATCGCCAACATGCGCCCAAGCTGCCCGCCGCCGAGCAGGCCGAGGGTCGCGCCGGGGAGGATGGGGGTCATGGGGCTCCGCACAGGGGCGGCGTCTAACCGACACCGACGCGCTGCGGCGCTCGCCGCGTCGCCCGATTCGGGATTAGCCTCCCCACCATGATGCTCGCCCTGCTCCTGGCGTGTGGTCCCGACGTACGCTCGATGTACGAAGAAGAGAAGGTCCGCGCGATGGCCGTGGCCTCCGACACGCCCGCGGAGTGGAAGCCCGATCTGGTGGTCGGCCTTGGCGACGAGGCGCTCGGCGACGCGGTGCAGGCGGTCCTCGACGACCAACTCTCCGCCACGGTCAAGGCGATCCCCGTGGAGCTCCCGCTCGGCGCGGCCGCGAAGCTGACCCCCCACCTCTCGGTCCGGAAGCTGGAGCTCCGCCCCGGCCAGGGCTGCGAGAGCTGCCTGCACTTCGAGGCCACCCTCGGCGGCGACGTGGACTGGACCCTCGGCGGGATGGGCGGAAAATTCCCCGGGAAGGTCACCGCGGCCGGTCAGTTGCAGCTGGTGGTGCAGGAGGGCACCAAGGTCGCCCTCAAGCCGTTCAAGGTCGGCAAGGTGGAGCTCGCGGCGGGGGACCTCGGCGGCTTCCGGGTGAGCCCCGCGAGCCAGCTCCAGGACTACGTCCGCGCCATCGTCGGCGAACAATTGCAGCCGATCCCCCTGGCCGACCTCGGCGCCGCCGGGCTCCCCATCCGCGTGCTGCGGATCAAGACCGGCGAGCACGCGGTACGCATCGAGGCGCTCACCAACGTGCCCGGCGCCACGGAGGCCACGGTGGGCGACCCCGCGGCCGACGCCCTGCTCGTCGGCATCTCGGAGAGCGCCGTCACCGGGCTCCTTCGCCGCGAAGCCTTCGCCAAGGGGACCGTGGCGATGGACGTGGCGATCGATCCTCGTGCCATCCACGTCGACGGCGCCGCCTTCCGCCTGGACCTCCGCCTGTGGCGCCTCGCGGGCACGGGCTGGTGGCGGGACTACGACTGCGCCGGCACCCTCTCCGTACAGCGCGGGAAGCTCCGGCTGGAGCCGGGGAGCGTCAACGAGGTAGAGGCCTCCCCCAACGCCGAGCTGGTCGACCCGCTCGCGGCGCTCGCCCAGTCGCAGATCCTCGAGGCGATCGCCGACAACCTGGCGCAGACGCTCCCGGTCGCGGAGTCCACGAAGCTCGGCGGCGTGAAGCTCCGCGCCGTGGCGACCGGCGTCCGCGGCGCCTCCGGCACCCTGATCCTCGACGCCGCGCTGCGGGTCCCGGGCGCCGACCGGTGAAGCGGCGCGGCGGGCGGCGTACGCCCTGGCTTCCCAGGTTCTTCGCCGGGCTCTCGGTGGCGGCGGCGGCGTTGTGCACCGGAGAGTCGTGGAGCCGCGCTCACCCGGCCCCCAGCGTCGCGGACGTGCCCGCGGCGCAGTCGGGCGCCGCCACGGTGCTCCACGGCAACCCGTGGCTGCTCTGGGAGCTCATCCCCGGCGATCACCTGGAGCGGGGCGGGCACGTGCACGTCAACGCCGCTGGCTTCCGCGATCGCGACGATCGCGGCCTGAAGTCCCGGCCCCGCGCGCTCGCCCTCGGCGACAGCTCGGTCTACGGCTTCGGCGTGGACGACGACGAGGTCTTCACCGCCCGACTCGAAGCGGAGGTCCCGGCCGACTTCGTCAACGGCGCCGTCCCCGGGTACTCCACCTTCCAGGCGCTCAACACGCTGCGCGGTCGCGGCCTGGCCTTGGACCCCGACCTGCTCCTCGTCGGCACGCTCTGGTCCGACAACAACTTCGACAACTTCGTCGACCGCGACCTGCTCGCTTCCTACGCCGGCTGGGAGGAGACGCCGACCGGGCGCCTCCGCGCCGCGCTTGGCCGGTCCGCGCTGTTTCGGAGGCTGGACTGGGCCCTCCGCGTGGAGCCGGGCTCAGCCGGGGCGCGCACCGTGGGCTGGCAAGTGGGCGGGAGCGAGGCGCGATCCGGCAAACGACGGGTGTCCATCGGGGACTATGTCGACAACCTCGCGACGTTCTGCTCGATCGCCGCCCGCCGCGGCGCCGGCGTGGTCTTCATCGAGCTCGCCAACCGCGAGGACCTCCATCCGGTCACGGCGGACCCGGCGTGGCGGCCGTACCGGGAAGCGATGGCGACCGTGGCGGGCGCCTGCCACGCACCGCTGGTCAGCGTCCCCGCCGCGTTCGTGGCCTCGGGGCAGAGCGCCGACGCGCTGTTCCTCGACGAGATGCACCCCACCGCCGCCGGGCACGCCGTGCTCGCCGACGCGGTCGCAGCGGCGCTCCGGACGGCGCGCTGGCCGGAGACCCCGCTCGTCGCCGTGGACCCGGGGCGGGTCACCCCGCCGACGGACCCCTTCGAGGGGCACGGCGCCGCCGCCGAGGCCGAAGGGCTCCGTCCCGGCAACCTGGTCCTCGACCTGAGCCTACGCTCCGGGAGCGCGGTGATCATCGCGGCCCGCGACGCCGCCGGCCCCCCGGAGATGCTGCCGCTCGCGGTCGCCGAAGTATCCTCGGCCGACGCCGCGGACGGCGCGGCCCGGGTGAGCCTCCAGCTCAGCCGCGTACCAGAACGGGTGGTGCTCTCGGCGACCTACGACGCGGCGGGCGACGGCCCGAGCCCGGAGGACGTACGCGTGGTGAGCGCGCCGCTGCCGGTGGCCGGAGCGGTTCTGGGGTTGGACTTGCGGTGACGAACGCGGGGATCACGCGGCCGACGGGTCGGCGGCGGTCGCGTCAGCGCCGGCCGCAGCCGCCGCTGGCAAGCCCTCGCTGTAGATCCGCAGCAGCGCGAGCACCACCGCCACGAAAACCGGTCCGACCAGCAGCCCGACGATGCCGAAGGAGCCGAGCCCGCCGAACGCGCCGAGGAAGACCAGCAGCAGCGGCACGTCGCTCCGACCACGGACCACGATGGGGCGGATGACGTTGTCCACCGTGCCCGTCAGCGCGAGGCTCCACACCGCCACGAACGCGGCGGCGCCAGCGCGCCCCTCGGCCAGCAGCAACACGGACACCGGGAGCCACACCAGCGTGGTCCCGACGAGGGGAACATAGGCGAAAACCGCGGTGAGCACCCCGAAGAGCAACACCCGATCCACTCCGGCGAGCCAGAATCCGAGCGTGGCCACCAGCCCCTGCGCGATCCCGGCCACCAACCCGGCCAGGACGACGTTGCGGGCGAACTCGCCGAAGACGGCAAACAGCCGATCGGTGTGAAGCGCGGACAACGGCGACAAGCGGCGCAACCAGGCGACCGTCTCCGGACCCCGATGGAGGAAGGTCGTCAACGCCAGGAGGAACACCACCACCTTGATGACGACCGTCGCGGTGACCGAGAGCAGGCCGGGGACGTTTCGGGTGACCGTCGTCGCGAGCGTGAGGACGCCGTCGCGTGCGGAGCCTTCCAGCTGCTCGGTGAGCTCGCTCCGCCCGCCCGCGGCCTCCACGATCTGTCGCAAGGGGCCGGACCGCAGCAGCTCGCTGACGTAGCCATCCCAGTGCCCGAGCTGCACCTTGACCGCCACCTCGTTCGCGAGGATCACCACCTCGCGCCCGACGATGAGGCCCAGCAAGCCCAGAGGGAGAAACAGGCCGAGGGTGAGCCCGGCGAGCGTGAGCGCCGTGCCAAGCCGCCGGCGCCGCCCCAAGGCCAAGGCGATGCGCTCGTGGAGCGGCCAGGCCAGCAGCGCCACCACCACGGCGATGAGCACCGCGTCCAGCCACGCCCGCACCAGCCAGACCGAGGCCGCGAGGGCAACCACGAGGATGCGGACCAGGACGCGTTGGCTGTCCATACCCGCCGACTATTCCGAACCGCGCTGGGAGGGAGCCCGCCGCGCCCTCAATCACAGTTGAGGTGGACGTCCCAGGTCTCCGACGGCTCCATCACCGGCGCCGCCGAGCAGCTCTCCCCCTCGAAGACCACTTCATCCAGGCGCACGGTCGCCGTCTGGGTCGCGGCGGCCCACTCCAGGGTCGCCGTGCCGGAGGTGGCGGTCCATTCGGCGTCGATCG
The DNA here is from genome assembly GCA_903921785.1 of uncultured Pseudomonadota bacterium. Lineage (GTDB taxonomy): Bacteria > Myxococcota_A > UBA796 > UBA796 > SXON01 > SXON01. Next base: position 32,629 of record CAIXRH010000272.1, on the reverse strand, counting down.
TCGAGTGGGCGAGGCCGCCGGTCACGATGCAGCCTCCGCCGCAGGCGTCGCAGTAGGGGTAGTCGCCGTCGCCGACCCACAGCTCGGCGTCGCCGTCCGGGCCGAGCGTGGCCGGGAGGGACTGGTCGGTGGAGGCGGCGCAGACCGCGTCGAGGTCCCAGGCGCGGTGGAGCACGGCCGCGCGCCCGTGGATGTCCCCGTCGACGGCCTCCCATTCCAAGGCGCTGATGGCGCAGGTGCTGTACCCGGTGAACGAGTCGGCGAGCGGGCGCACCGCCGGCTCCGTACATTCCACAGGGCCCGTCACGCAGGCCAACATCCACCACAGGGTCATCCGGCCCGGGTATCTCCGGCCCGACCGGGGCGGCAAGCGACGGATCCGGGACTATGTTGGTGCACCCATGCCGCATCCTCCGCTCACCGCGGCCCGTTGGGCCCGCGGCCTCGTCACCTGGTTGGTCGTCGCCGCAGTCGCGGCCAGCCTCGCGTTTTTCGCTGGACACGCGTCCGTGCCCGTCCGGGGCGTGTCCGCGCTCCTGCCCATCTTCGGCGCCGTCTTCCTGGTCAACCTGGCCGGCTGGGTCCCGTCCACGCTGGGGCGGACCGAGCGCTACTACGACCTCCTCGGCAGCGTCTCCCACCTCGTCGCCGTGCTCAGCGCCGCCGCGATCGCCGGCTTCGCCCCCGCGGCGATCGTGCTGATCGTCCCGGTCGCCGTCTGGGCCGGGCGTCTGGGCCTGCACCTCGCCACCCGCGCCCACCGCGAAGGCGACGCTCGCTTCGACCAGATCAAGCTCGATCCCGCCCGCTTCGCCCTCGCCTGGGCGCTCCAGTCGTTGTGGACGTGCCTCAACACGCTGGGGGTGCTGGTGGCCGTGACGCTCGCCGGGGCCGACCCCGCCGGTCCAGCCGCCCCCCCGCCGATCTCGGGCTGGACGGCCGCCGGCCTCTTCCTATGGGGGCTCGGCTTCGCGGTCGAGGTCACCGCCGATCGACAGAAGCTGGCGTTCCGCGCCGACGCGGCGAACCGCGGCCGGTTCATCCAGGGGGGGCTGTGGTCCTGGTCCCGCCACCCGAACTACGTCGGGGAGATCGTGCTTTGGATCGGGCTGTTCGTCGCGGGGGTCCCCGCGTACACCGGCGCGGGGTGGCTCGCCGCCCTCAGCCCGCTCTTCGTGTACGGCCTGCTCCGGTACGGCAGCGGGGTGCCGCTGCTGGAAGCGCGCGCCGACGCACGTTGGGGTGGTCAGCCGGACTATGAGGCGTACAAGGTCGCTGTACCCATCCTGTGGCCACGCCCGCCCCGCCCGACCGCGCCACCCCCGGCCCCGCCGCGCTAAGCTGCTGCGTGCCCATGCTCTGGCTCCTCGCCACCGCCTTCGCCGCCGATGACGCCGTCTGCTCCACGTGGACGCCCTCCGCCCTCGTCACCGAGGTGGACAAGATGCCGGCGAAGGAGGCCTCCGGCCTGGCGGTCATCGCCGACGGCTTCCTCACCCACAACGACTCTTCCGGCGCCGCGTCCCTCTACCAGTTCGATCTCCTCGGGAACTACCTGCGGGAGATCACGATCGAGGGCGCCACCAACACCGACTGGGAGGACATCGCGGTCGGCGCGTGCGACGAAGGCTACCAGGGCGAATGTGTGTTCATCGCCGACATCGGCGACAACGACGAGGTGCGGGACCACGTCACCATCTGGCGGGCCCCGGTCGCCGACGCCGACAGCTACACCGCCACCGCCTGCGACCTGGAGTATGAAGACGGCGAAGCCCACGACGCCGAGGCGCTCCTCCTCTTCCCCGATCTGTCCGTGCGCATCGTCACCAAGACCGACGGCAAGGCCAAGGTTTTCCGTTCAGATTCGCTGAGTTGTGACGGCAGTGTTCAGACGCTTACCGAAGAGACGTCCCTCGACCTCGGCGAGCCGATCTCCGGCGGCGCCGTGTCCAACGACGGCCTGAACGTGGCGCTGCGGAGCAACGAACACGGGTGGGTCTGGCAGGCCGACTGCGGCATCGACTGGTCGGCCACCCCGGCGGACCTGCTCTTCGTCGGCGAAGAGCAGGGTGAAGCGATGGACTTCGCGGACGACGGCTCGTTGTACTCGGTCTCCGAGGGCAAGAACTTCGAGCTGCATCAGCTCCCGTGCGCCGACACCCGGTCCCCCGTGTGCGCGGACTGCGGGTGTTCTGCCCGGCCGGCGAGCGCCACGGCGAGCGTGGGCGCGGCGTTGGCCGCGGCGTTCGCCAGTCTGGCGGCCGGTCTCCGTCGGCGTCGCGCTGGATGAAGACGGAGGCGGTCGAGCGGCTCGGTCGCGCCCGCCCCGGCGGTGTCGTGTACACCTGTGAGCACGCCAGCAACCGGGTCCCTCGCGGCCATCGGGTCGACGCGCCCACCCGCGCGCTGCTGCGCGACCACTGGGGCTACGACATCGGCGCCGCCTGGGTCACCCGCGCGCTCGCCCGCGTCGAAGACAGCGCCGCGGTGCTCGGGCGCACCAGCCGCCTCGTCCTCGACGTGAACCGAGCTCCCGACGATGCCAGCTTGATCGTGGCGCACACCCACGACGGCGCGGTCTCGTTCAATGGCGCGGTCAGCGCCGGGGAGCACGCCGCGCGGGTCGCCCGGTGGTACGCGCCGTTTCACGAAGCGGTGGACGCCGCGATGGCCGCCGCGCCCGCCCGGCTCTTGTTCTCTGTCCACAGCTTCACCCCGGTCTGGCGGGGGACGCCTCGCGACGTGGAGGCGGGCGTGCTCTTCGATCGGCACGACGACCTGGCCGAGCGCCTGGTCGAGACCCTCCGGGGCGAGGGTTTCCGCACCGAGCCCAACGAGCCGTACTCGGGGAAGGTCGGGCTGATCTACAGCGCCGCGCGGCACGGAACGCGCTACGGGATTCCCTACCTGGAGATCGAGCTGCGACAGGACCTCGTGCGCACCCGTCCGCTGGCTGAAGCGGTGGCGGCGCGGGTTCGGCGGGCGCTGCTCGCGAGCGGCGCGTAGGTGTCGCGGTCGGCGCGCCGCTTCGGCGCGATCGGCGCCGTCCTGGGAACGGCGGTTTTCCTGTGGCCCGCGCGCTCGGGTCTGATCGGCGATCCCACGTACGAGGTCCACAACCACCTCTGGTACTTCGCCCACGCCCTCGTCGGCATCCAAGGCAACTTCCCCGCCGGCTGGGACCTCCCGCTCATGGACCCGCCCAACCTGCCGTGGTTCGCGCTCGGCTGGCTGGTGTCGCCGGCGGCCGCGTGGAACACGATGGCGGTGGCCAACGTGCTCCTGGGCTGCCTCGGCGGCTGGCTCCTCGGCGAACGGATCGGGGGAACCCCGGCGTCAGCCTGGGTGGCCATGGCGTTGGTGGGCTGGTCGGCGTTCCTGGGTGGCGCGATCGAATTCGGGATCACCGAGGCGTGGCCGCTCGGCTGGTTCGCGTTGCACCTGTGGGCGATGGAGGGGCTGGCAGGGCGTGGGCCGAGCCCAAAACCGCCGACGACCGGCCGCCGTGACGCCGTGATCGCCGGCATCACCCTGGGGATCTTCGCGCTCACCGGCTGGTACCACGCCGCGTTCGCCTTGGTGGTGGAGCCGGCGTTGGCGTGGCGGGTGCGGCGGCCGAGGGTGCTCGCCGCCGTCGGCGGGATCGCCCTCGCGATGGTGCTCCCGAGGTTCCTCCAGCTCCTTCCTCACCTCGGCGTGTGGGCCGACCGCGCCGCGGCCCTCTCCGACCCGACCGACATCCGCGCGTGGGATCGGGTTGAGCGCTTCGGCGTAGACCTCCTCCGTTTCGGCCCTTCGACGCAGACCTTCACGCCATCGACCAGCGTATACCTCGGGGTCGGCGCCCTGATCTTCGCGGTGCTCGGCGGCCGAAGGGCGTGGACGTGGCTGGCCATCGCCGCGCCGCTGTGGCTGCTCGCGCTCGGTCACTGGCTGCGCATCGGCGGGAAGGTGGTGAAGCTGGGCGGACCGGTGGAATTGCCGGCGGGCTGGCTGGTGGATCACCTGGAGAGCGCCCGGTTCATCACCCACTGGTACCGGGCGGCAGGGCCGGCGACGGTGCTGCTCGCCGCCGCGGCCTCTGTCGGGGTGGCGAGCGGGGAGCTTCGGCTTTCCAGGCTGATTTACGGGCCGACCCGCGAGGGCGCCGCCGCCGGCGCGGAGTCCGGGTCGTCCGGACCCCCGCCCGGTGGGGCGGGCGGCGGCCTCCGGTGGCTGGGTCCGCTCCTCGCGGCGTTTTTGCTCGGCGATTCCGTGGCGCTCTCCGCCACCCGCTGGCCGCGCATGGCCGCTCCCCTCCCCGTCCCGCCCGCCCTCCCCCTGGACGGCCCCGTGCTCGACCTCCCGGTGGACGACAACCACACCCGCCCCGAGACCTACGGCAGCCGCCGCCCGTATTGGATGTGGCAGCTCGTGCATCGGCAGCCCGTCGCCGAGAACTATGAGGCGGCGGACGCCGTGCTCGCCGCGTCGGGGGAGGCGCGTACGCTCCAGGAAGCGTGCGGGGGGCTGCCGCGGCCACGCCCGGGCGCATCGGCGGCGGGAGCGGTGGATCCCGGCAGCGAGTCGATCTCCGTGGCCGCGCTCGGCTTCCGCTGGATCGTCGTGCACGACGCGCTCGCGCCCAGCGGGTGCGCGGCGGCGGTGGAAGCGCGCTTCGGCCCTCCCACCCAGACCGTCGACGGCGCGTCGGCGTGGCACGTCGAAGGCGGGGCCCCGTGAGGGCGACCGCCCGGGCGGCCGGGGCCGCGGCCAGCTTGATCCTCGGGTTGGGCGGTGCGGCCTGGTGGATCTACGGCCGCGGAGCGAGCCCCCCGCCTCCACCGGTGCGCACCCCCGCGCAGGCGCCGGGCACACGGCCCGGTGGCCCCCGCGGAGCGCCGGAGCCGAAGAAGCCCGAGAGCACCGCGCCCGCCGCCACGGAGGCCCCTCCCCCCGGCGCCCCCAACCTCGTGGTCATCGACATCGACACCCTCCGCGCCGACCGAGTCGGCGCCACCCGCGAGGGCCAGCCGATCACCCCGACGATCGACGCGTTGGCGAAGCGCGGCGCGACGTTCACCCACGCGATCTCCCAGTCGGGGTGGACGCTCCCGGCGGTCACCACCCTGCTCACCGGTAGCTCCCCGCTCCCGATCGCCTCCCCCCGGAAGGTCCCCAAGCAGGCCCCCGGCGCCCGCGACCTCCCCTCCATCCTGGCGATCTACGGGTACCAGACCGCGGTGTTCTGGGGCTCCACCCTCCCCGGGCACGTCAAGGGCTTCGTCTCCTCGGACTTCGCCACCGTGGACGTCACGCCCCCGGGGCAGCCTCCGGCGACCAACCGCGTCCGCGACTGGATCGACCACGCCGAACCCCCGTTCTTCGCGTGGATCCACGAGGTGGACCTCCACACCCCCGACGCGATGGCCCCGCCCTACGCCTGGGTACAGCCCGACGACCCGAGCGGCGCCAGCTACACCGAGGTCTATCGGCGGCTCGGGGAGCACGTCCCCGACGCGGAGGCCCGGGTGCGGACCCTCGCCCGCTACGACAGCAACCTCCACGCCTACGACGCCGCGATCGCCGAGCTCCTGGAGCACATCGCCGCCCGCGGCCTCGCCGACTCCACCGTGATCGTCGTCACCTCGGACCACGGCGAAGACCTCTGGGACCACGCCGTCTTCGACCACGGCCTGCTCTACGACTCCACCCTCCGGGTGCCGCTGGTGGTGGCCGATCCGGCGCTCCCGAAGCCCGGGATCGTCGTGGACACGGAAGTGCAGGGCATGGACCTCGCCCCGTCCCTGCTCACTCGCGTCGGCATCCCCGTGGACGCCCGGATGACCGGTCAGTCCTGGCTCCCCCTCCTCCGTGGCGAGCCTGGCTACGTCGAACGCCCCGTCTTCAGCGTCACCGAACCCTGCCACGCGTCGCTGCGCGCGAACGGGCAGAAGCTCATCCTCCGCGACACCCGCCGCCGCAAGGACCGCCCCTGGGTGGAGGCGGGAAACGGGGTCGTGGTGCCCGTGACCGAGCTTGGCAGCTTCACCTTGCCCGACTGCGCCGCCGACACCACGCTCGCGGTGGAGGCCTACGACCTCGTCGCCGATCCCGACGAGCGCACCAACCTCGTGATCTCCCGGAAGGAGGCGCTGGTCCCCGCGGTGCGGACCCTGCTCGCGTTGATGGTGGACGCCGACGCCCGCCTGGCCGGGCGCCCGACCCGCCCGCTGAGCCCGGAGGAGGTCGAGGCCGTGCGCGCACAGGGGTACTGGGGGCTCGTCGGGGGCGACTCGGTGACGACGAAGTAGCGGTCGCCCCCTCCCCCGAGCTACCCTGCTCCATGGTCGCGCTTTTCTTGTTCTCCGCGTGCAGCACCGCGAGCCTCTCCGTCGACACGGGGCGGCATCACGGCCGCGACACCGACACCGCGGACTCGGCCGACACCGGAGACACCGCCGACTCCGGGGACACCGGCGACACCGGCCCGATCATCGACACCGGACCGGTGGAATACGACTGCGCCGCCCTGCCCGAGCCGACGATCCGCGAGATGGAAGGGCCGCGCGGCTACCACGACGTCGCGTTCGACGACCTGGGCAACCTCCTCGGCACCGACGGGCGTTCGCTGCTCGCGTCGACCTACGATGGGAAGACGAGCGCGTTCGTGCCCGGGCTCATCCCCGAGGGCATCGACCGCCTCCCCAGCGGCGACTTCGTCGCCACCAACCTCGGGCAGGGCACGCTGGAGCTCATCAGCCCCGACGGCTCCCACTCCACGCTCGCCACCGGGCTCACCTCCGGGTACCAGATCACCGTGGGCCCCGACGGCGACGTGTACGTCGGCAACGTCTATCGTTCACGCCGGCCCGAGATCACCAAGGTGAACGCCGCGACGGGGGAGCTCACCACCTGGCTGCAGCTCCCCCGCGGGTCGACGCCGCGGATGGTCCAGTTCAACCTCGACAGCACCGTGGCGTACATCGCCACCATCGGCAGCGGCACGGTGTACAAGGTGGCGGTCGGCCCCGATCTGATGCCCACCGGCGAGCCCGAGGTCTTCGCCACCGGCATCGGCAGCTGGCACGACGGGCTGGCGATGGACGCCTGCGGGAACCTCTACGTCGCCGAATACAGCACCGCGGGCCTCTACAAGGTCACCCCGGACGGGACGGTCAGCACCGTCTACTCCGGGCGTACGACCAAGTACGGCCACGGCCTGGAGTGGGGCAGCGGCATCGGCGGCTGGCGGAAGGACGCCGTCTACCTGCCGCAGCCGTACGACAACAGCACCGTACGCGAGGTCGTGCTCGGTGTTGCCGCCGCGAGCACCGTGCGGACCTGGACGCCCGCGCCCTGACGTGCCCTACTTCTGCTTGAGCGACGAGGTGAACCGCCCGCCGGTGTAGCCGTCGAGCTCGGCGGTGAGCTCGGCGAGCCGGAGCTGGTCGCCGACCTTCTTCTTCAGATCCCCGCCGCCGGGGCTCAAGAGCTGGTCCACCTGGAGGCGGCGGCGCTCGAAGTACAGCCGGGTGACCTCTTCGAGCACCTTGTCGCGCAGCTTCACGATGTCCTGCGCTTCGCTGATGATGCGGATCTCGTTGCTCGACATCACCAGCTCGTCCAATTGCCAGGTCGCACGCACCGAACCCACGTGGTAGATGTCGACCCCGTTGGCGGTGGTGAACGGCCCGTACGTCAGCGCGTCGGCCTCGGCGCCCGTCATGCTGGTCTCGCCATCGACCTTGCTGTCGTCGACGATCTCCTCCGGCGTGTAGTAGCCGTAGTCCGTGCCAAAGCTGTTCTTGTAGTTGTAGTACAGCGAGAGCGACGGCAGGGCCGCGGCCGACTTGGCCGCCCGCATCCAACTGTCGAGGTACTTGGGGTCGGTCTTGCTGTAGTCGAGCGCCATGCGCTGCACGTCGGCCACCGAGGGCTCGTCCGCGAACTGGGCGAGCACGGCCTCCGGCGAGTCGAAGTCTGCCGCGTGGGCGGCGCCGAGGGACAGCAGCAGCGGGAAGAGGAAGGTCATCGGACGTTCTCCGAGGTGCGGGCGCGGGTGTAGGCGCCCTCGGTGTAGAGGTCGAGGCGGGCTTCCGCCTCCTGGATGTCGAGGAGACGGTCGACCGCGCCCGAGAGCGAGGGCGGTGGAGGGGTGTGAACCGTGGTCTGAAGGGTGGCCCAGGCGCCGACCACCTGATCGGAGACCTGACCGCGGTACTTACGGATGCCTTGCGCGGTGTTGGTGGCGGCGAACGCCTCGGTGTCCGCGCCCATGAGCTCCCCGTCCAGCGTGTAGACCTCGGGGGTGATCGACTGGGAGGCATCGGCCAGCTCGCCCGAGTAGTCGCCGATGTCGGCGGCGTAGCTGTCGACCGTGTCGGCGAAGTCGAGCAGGCCGGTCAAGGAGCAGCCCCCAAAGCACAACATCGCGCGGAGCTCAAACGCCCCGTCGGCGTTCTCCACCGTCTGCCCGGCGAGCGGCTGGCTGTCACGGCCGACCTGTCGACCGTAGATGGCTTCGAGGTGGACCGCCGGGAGCAGCGGCTTGATCGCCAACGCGTGCGGGTTGAGGGTGTCGAGGCGGAGTCCGGTACGGCGGGTGGCGACGTCGACCAGCAGCCCCAGCAGCTGCTGTTCTTCGAGGGCCACCGGCGCGTCCCCGCGAGCGGACACCGTTGCGCCCGTGGATCCCCCGACGGAGACGCCCAGACGCCACACCGAGCGGGAAGCCACGATCACCGGCTGGTCGCCCACGACCACCAGGTCGCGCACGTCGGGATCGCGGAGGCCCTGGTAGACCGGGTGCCAGGTGACCCCGCCGTCCATCGACTCCCAGACGCCGTCGGTGCCCCAGGTGACGAGGTGGCCCTGCCCGACGAGGGGGGCGAGGCCGCGGAGGCCGGGCATCACCTGCCGACCGGCGGTGTAGAAGCTCTTCCCCGCGTCGTCGGTGCGCATCACCCCGCCGGGGGTGGTCACCCACATGCCGCCCGGCCACCCGGGATCGGCGAGCAGGCCCGTGACCGCCCCAGTGAACGCCAGCCGCTTCCAACGCAGCCCGTCCGTGCTGGTGACCAGGCCTCCGGCGGTGCCGGCCACCAGGGTGTCGCCGAGCAGGGTGAGCGCGCGCACCTCGAGGCCGTCGGTCACGTCCACCGTGTCGAACCAGCGCCCGCCGCCATCCGGTGAGACCCGGACGCCGTTGCTGGAGCCTGCAACGACGATGCCGAGCTTGGGCACGGCGAGGAAGCGCCACGCGTCCGCAGCGGAGTCCACGCGCGTCCAATGCAGGCCGCTGTCAGTGGAGCGCCAGATGCCGTCGGAGCGTCCCGCCAGGGCCACCTCGGCGTCCACCGGATCGAACCAGACGGTGGCCGGCCGGTCCTCGGTGTCGTGGTCCTTCAGGAGCGGGTCGGTCGCCACCCGATCGAGGTCGACGCTGTCGGCAGCGCCCAGGTCGCGAGGGGCGGCGCTGCTGTCCACCGCGGAAGCTTCGGCGTCCGCGTCCACCGACACGCTGGTCTCGGTGGAGGCCACGCCCTCCTGATCCTCCACGCTGTCGGACTGGCTCTCGGCGCGCTGGGCGTCCTCCGCGACCACCGCCTCCCCCTCGAGGAGCAGCTGCTCTTCGTCGGGCTCGTCGCGCCGGTCATTCGGGGAGCGCAGCACCCGGCTCCAGGAGCGGGCACCGTCCATCGACCGGTAGATCGTGCCGTCTTCGAGGCCGAGGAGCCAGTTCGTGCCGTCTACCGACCGCGCGAGGCTGGCGAGGCGACTGTCGAACCCGGCGGTGCCCCGCTCTTCGACCCAGGCCGCCGCCGTGCCGATCGACACCACCGGGCCGGGGGGAGGCACCGAGGCCGACGTCGGGCCTTCCTGCGCATACGCGCGGGACAGCGACCACAGCAGCACCGGGAGCAGCATGAGCGACCCAGCCTACGCGGCCAGGGGCCCGTGGTCAAATCGTCACCGAGGCCCGGTCCGCGCCGGCCGTGATAGCCGGGCCGCGATGAAGCGCCCATGGCCCCTCGTGTTCAAGAACGCCCGGGTGCTGGTGTGTGATGAAGCCGGCACGATCTTCGACGGAGACGTGGCCGTGTCGGGGGACACCATCGTGGCGATGGGAGCCGGACTCCACGGCTTCGAAGAGGTCGACTGCGCGGGGCGCTGGCTCCTCCCCGGCTTCGTCCAGACCCACATCCACCTCGTCCAGACCCTCTTCCGCGGGCTCGCCGACGATCTGGTGCTCCTGGACTGGCTCCGCACCCGGATCTGGCCCCTGGAGCGCGCCCACGACGTGGACAGCACCGCCACCTCCGCCCGCCTCGGGGTGGACGAGCTCCTGGGCGGCGGAACCACGACCATCCTGGACATGGCGACCGTCGACCACACCGACGCCGTGTTCGAAGTGGCCGCCGCCGCGGGGCTCCGGCTCTTCTGTGGCAAGGCGCAGATGGACCGGCCGAACGAGGCCGGGCTGAGCGAGCCGACCGACGTGTCGATGCGCTCGGCGAACGACCTCGCCGACCGCTGGCACGGGAAGGGCCGCCTCCGCTACGCGTACGCGCCCCGCTTCGTCCCGAGCTGCAGCGACGAGCTGCTCCGCGCCACGGCCGCCGATGCCCGCGCCCGCGGCTGCCTCGTCCACACCCACGCCAGCGAGAACCTGGACGAGGTGGAGCTGGTCCGGCAGCTCACCGGCCGCGACAACGTCGAGCACCTCCACGCGCTCGGCCTGTCGGGCCCGGACGTGCTGCTCGCGCACTGCATCCACCTCACCGACGCCGAGGAGGCGCTCCTCGCCACCACGGGCACCCGCCTGCTCCACTGCCCGTCGAGCAACCTCAAGCTCGCCAGCGGCGTCGCGCGGATCCCCGAGCTGCTCGCGCGCGGGGTGCACGTCTCGCTCGGCGCGGACGGCGCGCCCTGCAACAACCGGCTGGACGCCTTCGCGGAGATGCGCCTCGCCGCGCTCATCCAGAAGCCACGCGTGGGCGCCACCGCGATGAACGCGAGGACCGTCCTCGGGCTGATGACCCGCGAAGGCGCCGCCGCGCTCGGCCTCAACGCCGGCGTGGTCGAGCCGGGCCGCCTCGCCGACCTCGTGCTGCTCGACCCGCGCCGGCTCTGGACCGGCGGCGACCCGTACTCCGCCGTCGTCTACCAGTTCGACGGGCGGGCGGTGGAGAAGGTGTGGATCGCTGGGCAGCTCGTCGCCGAAGGGGGCCACGCCCTCGGGGTCGATCCCCTCGCCCTCTCCGCCGAGGCCGACGCCGCCCTGGCGCGCGTCCGCGCCCGCGCCGGGCTCTGAGGTGCCGCAGCTCTGGCGAGTGCTGGCCGAGGCCGCCGAGCGCGGCGAGCGGGTCGCGCTGGCCACCGTCACCGGGGTGAACGGCTCCGCGCCCCGCCACAGCGGCGCCCGGATGGTGATCTGGCCGGATGGCCGCACCGAAGGCACGGTCGGCGGCGGCCACTTCGAGCTGAAGGTGATCGAGGCCGCCCACGCGGCGCTCGTCGCCGGGGTGCCCCGCCGGTACGCGGTGCACCTCACCCGAGACCTCGGCATGTGTTGTGGAGGGGCCATGGAGGTTTTCATCGAGCCGCTGCGCCCCGTCGATCGCCTGGTGATCTTCGGCGCCGGCCACGTCGCGCGGCCGACCGCGTTGTTCGCCCGCGAAGCGGGCTGGGCGGTCACGGTGGTCGACGACCGCGACGAGCTCAACACCGAAGCGCGCTTCTTCGGCTGCGAGCGGGTGGAGAGCGACCCCCGCGCCTTCGCCCGCACCCTCGCTGCCGACCCGAACACCTGGGTGTTCATCGTCACCCACGACCACGCGCTGGACCAGGACGTCCTGGAGACCCTGGTCAACCGCGACTACGCCTGGGTGGGTCTCATCGGCAGCCGGGCCAAGATCACCAAGTTCCACCTACGGCTTCGCGCTGCGGGTGTCTCGCCCGAGCGGCTGGCGCGGGTGAGCGCGCCGGTGGGGATCGACATCGGCGCCGAGACCCCGGAGGAGATCGCGATCTCGGTGCTCGCGGAGCTGGTACGGGCCCGGCGAGGGATCACGCGGGCGCCGGAGCTGATGAAGCTGACCTGACCGCGGCGCCGCCGACGCTGGTCTTGGCTCGCGACGGTGAAGGAGGGCCGGGAGGGGGAACCCTCCTTCAGCCCTTTCCGCCTCGCGCCGACTCTTCCACCAGCTCCAGCAGCGTCTCGAACTTGATCGGCTTCTCCAGGTAGCCGTCGAAGCCCTCGGCGCGGGCGCGCTCCTCCATCGCGGGATCGCGGTAGGCGGTGCAGGCGATGACCGGGGTGTGGCGCATCTCCGGGTCCTGCCGAAGCATACGAAGAACCTCAAACCCATCCATGTCGGGCATGAGGATGTCCATCAAGACGACGGTCGGACGAAAGCGGGCGAGGGTGAGCCCGGCGGAGAAGCCGCTGTCGGCGACCTCGACCTCGTAGCCGCCCTTGAGCTGCAGATAGTCGGCGACGGTCTGCGCGAAGTCCCGCTCGTCGTCCACGATCATCACCCTGCGGCCGCCGGAGGGCTCGGGCGCGCTGGACTCGCCAAGCTGAGGAGGAACCGGGTAATTGTACGCCCGGGCGAACATCGCCACGTCCTCCGAACGGAGCCGGCGGTGGCCGCCCGGCGTGCGATGCGCAACGAGGAGGCCGCTATTGACCCAATTGACCACGGTCGGCGGGGACACGCCAAGGAACTTCGCGACCTGGAAGGTCGTGAAATACGTCGGCCCACCGCCTTCTTGCCTCTTTCGCGCCATCAACTCTCCCGACCACTGCCGACGGCTCCGACGAGAGACTCGCCTCCGAGCGCCAGCGTCGTCAAATCCAGGGCGCGTGCGCTAACCCGGACCTCCACCCGTGCCACCCCGAGACGCGGCCGCGCGCGGCCGATCGCGTCGCGAAGTTCGGCGGCGAGCGCCTCGGCCTCAGCCAGGGTTCTCCCGGGGAGAGCGAGCGCGAAGGTCTCGGCGTCGGTGCGCGCGACGGTCTCGTGGGGGCGCACCCGCTCACGCAGGCGGGTCGCGAGCCAGAGGAGGAGCTGGTCGCCGACGAGCCACCCCTGCTCATGGTTGATGCGCTTGAGCTCATCCACCCGCACCTGGACCACCGGGAGCGGGGTTCCGCTCTCCCGCGCCTCCTCGAGCGCCGCGTTCATCCGCAGGTTCAACGCCCGTGCGGTGGGGAGGCCGGTGAGCACGTCGAGCGCACCCTCGCCAGGACCGGGGAGCTCGCCGAGCAGGCGGAGCGCGCGGCGCACGTGGCCGAGGAGCAGCGGACCGTCGACCGGGACGCGCAGCACCGCGAGGGCGCCGGCGTCGTGGAGCTCGTGGGCGTCGTCCCCGAGGGCGATGACCGGCGCCGCGGCGAGCTCGGCGTCCGCTTTGAGGCGGCGAAGGAACGCGATCGCCTCGGGACCCACCCGCTGATCAAGGAGGATCACCGCCGGGGGTTGCCGACGCATCCGCTCGAAGGCCCCGTCGAGGCTCTCGGACTGCCGGACTTCCCAGTGGGTGGACAAGAGGCCGAAGAGGTGCTCTCGCAGCGCCGGGTCGCCCACCAAAAGTTCGATCGCGCTCGCCGTGGCCTGGGGGATCGCCGCCGGGAGGGAGATGACCGCCAGCCCGCCGCCGCCGGGCGCGGTCGCGGTACGCAAGCTCCCGCCGGCGTCGGCGACGATCCGCGTGCTCGCGCGCAGCCCGATCTGGGCGCCGCTCCCCCCTGCGGCGGCGGAGGCGCCGAACCCGGGCCCCGCGTCGCGGATCGTGACGACCGCGCGGGCGTCTCGCACCGTGACCTCGACGTCGATGGTGGACCCGACCGGGCTGTGCCGCACCGCGTTCTCGAGCAGGTTCGCGAGCACCTCGCGGATCGCGGCGATGTCGGTCTCGATGGGCGCGGCGCTGGGGGCGGTCAGGCGCAGCGACTGCTGGCGAGCCTCGGCGAGCGGGCGCAGGTTCTCCACCATCTCCGAGACGATCCTCGCGGCGTCGCCCGTCTCGGAGACGCTGCGTACGGCGTCATCGCGACGGTAGCGGTCGAGCAGGTCCTCGACCATCTGGAGCATCCGCTCCCCCTGCCGACGGATCGTGCTCGCCACCTTGGGGAGGCCGCCCGGGGGCACGAATCCTTCTTCCACGAGCTGCACCTGCCCGAGGACGACCGCGAGCGGGCTGCGGAGATCGTGGCTCAAAAGTGCCAGGAAGCTGTCCCGCGCTTCGGAGAGCCGCTCGAGCCGGGTGCTCACCCGTGAGAGCTTCCGGTGGCGATCCACGTAGCCACGCTCCAGTCGAAGTTGCCGATCCTTGAGCGCGGCGAACAGCCGGGCGCCCGAGAGCGCGGTGCCCACGATCGCGCCCAGGGCGTCGCGGACCTCGCCGTCCATTGGCGCTTCGCCGCGGTGGCTGAGCTGTACGCGCCCTCCGGCGAGGCCGCGCAACGGCACGTCGGTGAGGCGCGTCCCGCGCTCGGCGCCGCTCACCGGGAGGCGGCCGATCTCGAGGACGACCAGCGGCGGGTCCCCCGGGGCCTCGGCGTCGATCTCCACGCGGACCCCCTCCACGCCAGGGAGCGCCAGGAGCGCCGGAGCCAGCGTGGCCGCGAGGGTGGGCACGTCCGCGTGGGGAGTGACCAGGTCCGCGACCCGCACCACGCCCCGGAGGAACCGCTCGCGTTCGCGGGTGAGGCCCAGGCGACGGACCTCGCCGCGGCGCATCCGAAGGCGCCAGTCGAGCTCCGCCGGGTCCCCCCCGGCGAGCACCACATCGTCGAAGCCGAGGCTCAGCGGGTCGACCTCCAGGCGCGGGGCGCGCACGATGAGCAGCAGGGCCACCAGCGGGAGGATCGCCCGCACCTCGCCCGCGAAGGCGCCGACCTCTTCGTCGACGAGGGACTCGTCGATCAGCGCGGCGTCCACCCCCCCAGAAAGCAGAACGCCACGCGCCTCATCGGCGGTGGCGGTCGTGCGTACGTCCCAACCCTGCCCGCGGAGCCCGGCCTCGAGGAAGGGGAGGGTCCGCGGGTCGTCCCCGACCAGCAGCGCGACAAGCGTGGCGCTCATGCCGGTCGGAGGCTCGTCACTCCATGATCCGGAAGCGGAAGTAGGTCTCGCCGACCACGATCTCCTCCCCGCCGAAGAGGCGGCGGTCGGTGATCAGCTCGCCGTTGACCAGGGTGCCGTTGGAAGACTTGATGTCCTCCACGTAGAAGTTGTTGCCCCGGCGGAACAGCTTGCAGTGGTAGCGGCTCACCTTGGAGTCGTTCTTGATCTGGATGTCGTTCTCGCGGCCGCGCCCGATGGTGAGCTGGTCGTTGGTGAACGGGTAGATCTGCTCCTCGGCCGTGCTCTCCTGGTAGATGAGCAGGGCGCGGCGCTGGGCGCCATCGCTCTCCACGGCCGCGGCCG
Source organism: uncultured Pseudomonadota bacterium (assembly GCA_903921785.1). Taxonomy (GTDB): domain Bacteria; phylum Myxococcota_A; class UBA796; order UBA796; family SXON01; genus SXON01. The sequence continues at coordinate 17,210 of CAIXRH010000272.1, read as the reverse complement.
GGGGGCTCACTTCCACGGCGGGCTTCACGTCGTCGCCGCCGATCTCGATCTCCACTTCGCTGCTGGAGCCGCCGACGGAGAACTGCACCTCGGCGCTCACCATGTCGCCGGCCTCTTCGCCGACTTCGCCAGCCTCGATCGCGATCTCGTCGGCATCGCCGACGCGGACCGTGGCCGGGGCCTCGCCGCCGCTGAAGATCGAGCTCACATCTTCCTTGATCTCGCTACGCTCGGCGTACTCGCCCTCCGCAGGTTCGACGATCGCGGCCACCTCGGGCTCGGGCTCGACCGGCGCGGCCGCGGGCGCGGCGTAGTGGCCGTTGGGGCCCGCGAGGGTGGCCCAGCGGTCGATCGCGCCGTTGATCTCGGCGAGGTCGGCGTCGATCGCGGCGATGCGGTCGTTGGCGCCGGAGGCGTTGGCCCGGAGGTCCGCCACCTGGGCTTCGAAGTCCGCGTCGGAGAGCTCGCCGATCATCTGCCGGAGCTCGAGCTCCTGGATCTCCTCATCCACCGTTCCCTTCGACGCCACGATGCCCGACTTCTCCGCATCGAGGCCGGCCACGAGGGCCCGCAGGTCGGGGAGGAGGGGGGCGACCTTGTCCGCGACGTCGCTGGACTTGATCTCGTGGTCGAGGATGACCTTCTCCACGACGTCCGGCTTGAACTTCGCCGCCTGCGCCTTCGCCTTCTCGATGTACTGCCGGTGCTGCTCGTACTTCCCGATGTTCGCGTTGAGGTTGACCAGCAGTTCAGCCTTGTCCATGGCGAGGAGCTCCGAAGGGGAATCGCGTTGTAGGAGAAATGGGGCCGCGCTGTCAAGCGGACAGGCCGCCGGCACGCGTAGACAGGCCCGCTAACTCACCCGGCCGCCGGGCGCGCGGCGCGAGCGGGGGCGCGAACACTTTTCAGCGCCGCCACAGCTCATCCGAGCCCGTCCACACACGGCACCCACCACACCGGTGAGACGCCGTCGATGGGCGCCTCGGGGATGGTCCAGTACCCACGGTTCACCGCGTCGTACGCAGCGCCCTCGTCGTGGGGGATGATGGGCGTCGGGAGCTCCACCGGCGTGGAGCCGGCGAGGCTGTCGATGCCGTCAACCAGCGGGAATTCCCAGGAGTATTGGTAGGTGCGAAGGAGGAGCGCGTGCTGGTCCGGCCACATCGAGAGGGCGGTCGCCGCGCCGCCGCCGCTGCCGTCCTCCTCGCTCGCGCTTTGGACCGTGGCGATCACCGTCGCCACCGCACCGTCGACGTAGGCGGGCAGCGACGCGATCGCCGAGAGTTTGTCCTGCCGCTTGGACGCGAGCAGGAACCGACCGTCGTCGGTGTGCGAGAGCGCCTCGTTGTCCTCCGACTCCGGCCACGTGAAGCCGTAGCGCACCGCCTCGGCGTGGAGCTCGGGGGTCACTCCATCGAGGAGCGGCTCGGGCGCGACCACCAGGGCGAGGTCGGTGCGGTTGTGAGCGTTGTTGCCGGTGTCCGCGATGACGAGGCACGTGCCCTCGGGGCACGGGGCGAGGTCGAGGTCCTCCATGTCCACGTTGTCGGTGCCGTCGAGCACCAGCGTGGCGAGGAGGGCGCCGGTGGCATCGAGCGCGTAGACCGCGGCCTCGTTGCCGTGATCCTCGATCACCCAGAGCACCCCTGGGTTCTGAACGGATGGCACGACCCCGGAGATCTCGTTGAGGGTGGGCTCCGTGACCACGCCGGTCTGCTCGGGCGCCCCCCACACGGTGCACGCGGGAGGCGACGGAGCGGGCCCGGTGTCTCCACCGGAGTCGCCCGAGTCGCCGCTGTCCGGGGTGGGAGCGGTGTCGGTGCCGCCGCCGCTCTCGGTCGGCGCGCCGGAGTCTTCCGGATCCGCCCCGGTCGGTCCGCCAACGTCGGCGGTACAAGCGGCGAGCACGAACAGGAGCGTCACGCTGGGAGTGTAGCTCCCTCGTGACGGCTCCGTGACGAAGATCGCGCCGCAGCGCGACGGCTCAGGCCGCCCGCGCCGTGACCCGTTTGAGCTGGCTGATCGCCATCACGACCTTGGAGGACGCAGCCGCGTACTCTCCGAGGAGCAGGGACTGCGCACCGGGAGCGTCCTTCCGGTCGATGAGCGTGACGACGCGCGCGGCACACTTGTGGAAGTTGGCGTGGTCTGCCTTGAGCTGCCGGAACTCAGCGAGCGAACCAAACGCCGCGCCGTCGCCGTACAGCCACTGCCCCAACGCGCACTTGCAGTCCGAACCCACGGTGAGGGTGTCCAGCTTCGGCCCCTCCCCGCGCTGGTAGGCCTGAAGGCGGATCTTCCATTCCACATGAGCTCGCGTCGCGTCGTCCAGGTTCAAGATACACCCCGTAGGTGCTCCTACGATCGGCGGTCACGCGAGGGGCTTGAGCCAAGTCACGACGCGACGCCCCTGCCGTCACAGAAAAACTGTGGAGGTGATCGGGCGGCGCTCGTCTCGACGCGAACGAGCGCGCCGGCGAGGCAGGCGCACGGCGGCTATTTCGGAAGAACATCCCCGTTGATGCCCAATTCGGCGGGATCGGCGGCGGCGGCGGCGGCCGCAGCAGCGGCCGTGACGGCCTCCGCCTCCGCCGCCTGCCGCGCCTTCGCCGCGCCCTCCGCCAGCGGCTTGAGCTTCTCGAGGCCGTGCAGGAAGTCGGGGCCGATCATGGCGTCCATGTCCATGAAGACGGCCATGATCTTGGACCCGAAGGAGTTGTCGCTGTCGAAGCCCCACGTCACCTTCGTGCCGTCGCCCTCCGGGGCCAGGGTGAGGAACGCGCGCGCGTGGCTGTCGAACGGGCGCATGAAGTGGAGGTCCTCCTCCACGCGCTCGTTGAGCACCACCTTGGTCTTGGTCATCCGCCCCTGACCGACGTCGTCGTTTCCGTCCCACTCCGTCCACGCTCCCTCGCCATGGTGCACCTCGGAGAAGGTGACCTTCTCCGCGGGGTCGCGCTCAGCCCAGGGGTTCCACTCGTACCACTTGTCGTAGTCTTCGAGGTAGGGAAAGACGTCCTGCGGCGCGGCAGCCATGACCAGGCTGCGCTCCACATGGGTGACGTCCGGCTTGAGGGAGGCGGCGCCCAGCACGCCGACGACGGCGATGCCGAGCACACCGCCGATGACGGTGAGGATCTTCTTCATGGGGGAGGCTCCTTTCCGAACGTAACCCGCCTTGCCCGCCGGTCACGTCGTGCGTGGCCTCCCTGATCCTCACGAATCGTCGGCGACGTCCTGCTTACACTGCCAGCAGACCTCGAAGCTGGCGGGGTTGTGCTCCCCGCAGCGGGGGCACACCCACTCCAGGTGGGCGCGCGCTTCCAACCCGGAGAGGACGGCACGGGCCGCGTCTGCGTCGTCTTCACCCACCCACACATCCACCTTGGCGTCGGGGATGGGGATCTCCCCGGCCAGGCCGGGTCGGGACATGCCGCGCATCTCGGTGTGGATGCCCGCGTCCTCGAGGCTTCGTTGGACGAGCGTGGCTTCGGCGAGGGTGCCGGCCGAATGGATACGGGTCATGCCCACGCCTAACCCCGACGCCGCGCGCGAGGGCCCGTGACAATCCGGCATCCGCCGGGTGACACAGGCCCCTTCGATCGGGTACCCTTCGCCCGTGATCATCACCCTGCTCCTGGCGTGCTCCACCGACTCGGTCATCGCCTTCGACCACGCGGACTCCGGAGGCGGATCGGGCAGTGGCGACCGTGACTCCGCCGACTCCCTCCCCGGCGACACGGCCGACTCCGGCGGGGACACCGGCGAGGAGCCCGACAAGGACGCGATCTACGAAGCGTTCTTCGACCCTCGCACCATCCAGACCATCGACATCACCCTGGATCAGCGCGCCATCCGCGCCCTGAACCAGGACGGCGAGGGCGCGTACCAGTCCGGCACGGTCACCGTAAACGGGGTCGAGTACGCCGAGGTGGGCATCCGCCTGAAGGGCTCGAGCACCTATCAGGACCTCGACTGCTCCGATGGCTACTGCAAGGCCTCCTGGAAGATCAAGCTCGATGAGTTCGTGCCCGACCAGAAGTACGGCACCCTGCAGCGCATCACCCTCAACAACATGACGACGGACTACACGCAGTCCAAGGAGGTCATCGTCTACGACCTCCTCAACGAGAAGTCGCAGTTGGCGAGCCGCTGCAGCTACGCGCGGGTCACGCTCAACGGGGAGCCCTGGGGCCTGTACTCCAACGTCGAGTCGATCGACGACGAGTGGGCCCAGCGGCGCTTCACCGACGACTCGGGGAACCTGTGGGGCACCGCCTCCGGCGGCGGCGACTTCACGGACACCGGGCTGTACCGGGGCGGGCTGGTCCCGAAGGCCGGCGCGGGCGACCTCACGCAGCTCGCCGCCATCGAAGCCGCCCTCAACGCCTACCAGGGCGACTTCTTCGGCGAGCTCGACGGTCTGGTGAACACCGCCCAGTTCCTCGACTACTGGGCCTGGTGCGCCGCCGTCGGCAACTACGACGGGTATCCCTTCCACCTCAACGACGTGATCATCTACGAAGACCCCGCCGACGCACGGCGGGTCACCTTCGCCCCCTGGGGCACCGACGAGACCTGGGATGAGTACGAATACACCGGGCAGACCTGGAACGTCGTCTACGGTCGCCTCGCGACGGCCTGCATGGCCGACAAGGCGTGCGTGAAGGAGCTCAAACAGCGGATCGACACGGCCACGACCGCCTACGGCGACACCGACGTGCTCGGCATGGCCCAAGCCGCGTGGGACCTCTCCGAAGCCGACGTGCAGACCGACCCCAAGCGCCCGTTCGACCTCGCCACCGTGCTGTCCTACCGGGACTACTACGCAGGCGTGATGGACGGGTACGACGAGTATGTCAGGGAGAAGGTCGGGATCTGAACGTCGATCCTGGCTCGCGAGGCCCGGAGGGGGCGAGGCGTAGGGGGGCCCGGAGGGGGAACCCGCATTCCCCTTCCTTCAATGGGCGGCGCCCTTCCCACGCGGCGTGACGTTCCACAGGCTGCCCATGACCCCGGCCCCGATGAGCGCGAAGGGGATCGGCCAGAGCTTCCACACGTCCCAGCCGTAGTCGGTGGTGATCTTCCCGACCAACAACCCGGCGAACGGGGCGGCGAAGAAGTACTGCATGCCGTCGAAGAGGCCGGCGGCCGTGGCCGCGCCCTTCTTGCCGCCGAAGTCCATCGAGGCGGCGCCGCCGATGAGGCCGTGCGCGCCGTTGACGAAGAACGAGAGGCACGCCATGCAGATGCACGCCATCACCCCGCCGAGGCCAAGGATGTCGGAGGTGTAGAAGACCCCGAGCATCACCGCCATGCCGACGAAGCCGATGGCCACGACCGGCGCCCGGCGGCTCTGGAACACGCGGTCGGAGAGCGGACCGAGGGTGAACCCGCCCGCGATGCCGGCGAGCGCGATGCCCCAGGCCGTGGCCTGGTACAGGGTGTCCTCGCCGCCGACGTGGTGGACCTCCTTGAAGTAGGCCGGCCACCAGGAGTCGACCACGCTGCGGCGAACGAAGCCGATCATCACCGACGCCACCGCGATCATCAGCACCGCGCGGTTGCTCACCACCTTCTTGATGATGTCCATCACCGGCACGCGCTCGTTGGGCTCGCCGATCATCACGTCCCCGGTGTCGAACGCGGGGAAGCCCGCTTCCTCCGGCGTTTCAACCACGAACAGGAAGGTGGCCATGGCGAGGAGGGCGACGCCGACGGCCGGGATCCAGAAGCCCCAATACCAGGGCAGGGCCGCGGCGATGAGGGGGACCACGGAGAAGCCGAGGACGAGGCCGAGCCGGATGAGCACCCCGAAGATCGCGCCGAAGGTGCCGCGCTCGGTGGTGTGGAACCACTGGGCGTTGATCTTGACGATGCTCAGCGCGCCGAACGACTGAAAGTAGGCGTTGCACGCCCAGACGCCCGAGAGGACGTAGGCGAGTTGCCGCGGCGTGAGCCCCCCGGCGATCTGGGCGGCCGTCACCACGACCCGCGCCTTTCCCTCCCCGGTGTAGACGGGCGGCGAGAGCACCAGCAGGTGGCAGAGCCCGAAGACGATGTTGAACACGACGACGCCGACCGCGCCGATGAGGAACGCCTTCCGACCGCCGATCCGGTCCGCGATGGGGGCGTTCACCAGGACCGACAGGCCGTAGATGAACGGCATCGCCGTTTCCAGGAACGAGAGATCAACCTTGGTCCACCCGAACGCTTCGAGGAGGTTCGGGGAGAGCGCGGTGTAGTTGTACCGCGTCATATAGAAAAACGCGTAGAGGAGCCCGACGATCATCCAGTTCTGGACGCGGCGCCACTTGTAGCCGGGGGCGAACTCGGGGGGCGCGGACATGGGGCTCCAGGGAGGTGCCCCCCTGAGTACCACGGCAGGGGGCGCGGGCTCAACGCTCGTGACCGACAAGTCACCTGGACGCACGCGCTCCGCGCGCTCAGTCGAGCCCGAACTCCTCCGCCGCGCTCTTGAGGTGCAGCGGCGGCTGCTCCTCCTTCAGGAGGACGAACGGGCCGATCACCAGGGCGTCCATCTCGGTGCGCATGAAGCAGCGGTAGGTGTCGTCGGCCGAGCACACCATCGGCTCACCGCGTACGTTCATCGAGGTGTTGATGAGCACGGGCACGCCGGTGCGCTCGCCGAAGCGCGCGATGAGGTCGTGGTACAGGGCGTCCTGCTCGCGGGAGATGGTCTGGATCCGCGCGGAGTTGTCCACGTGGGTGACGGACGGCAGGGGCGTCTTCCCACCGCGCACCTGCGCGACCATCAGCATGTACGGCGAGGGACGATCGATCTCGAACCAGTCGCTCACACTCTCTTCGAGCACTGAGGGCGCAAACGGCCGGAATCCTTCGCGCATCTTGATCTTGCGGTTGATGATGTCCCGCATGTCGAGCACCCGGGGGTCCCCAAGGATACTGCGGTGACCGAGGGCGCGCGGCCCCCACTCCATCCGCCCGTGGTGCCAGCCGACGACCTTCTGGCCCTCGAGAAGGTCGCACGCGCGCTCAAGGAGCGCGGCGCGCTCCAGGCGTGTGTACTTCGCGCTGTACCGCTGGAGGGTGGCTTCGATCTGCGCGTCGGACTCGCCGGGGCCCAGGTACACCGAGGGCAGCCGCGGCAGGCGCGGCTTCTTCAGCAGGCCGTTCCAGAGGAGGAGGGCGGCGCCCATCGCCCCGCCCGCGTCGCCCGCCGAGGGCTGAACGAAGACGTCTTCCACTGGGGCGCGGCGGAGGATCTCCCCGTTGGCCACACAGTTGAGGGCGACGCCGCCCGCGAGGCAGAGCTTGCGGCAGCCCGTGGTGTTCACGATGTGGGTGGCCAGCTTGACCATCACCTCGTCGACGATGACCTGGAGCGACCTGGCGATGTCCTTGTGGAACTGGGACAGCTCTCCCGTCTCCAGCGGGCGGGTGGGCTGACCGAGGAGGGCTTCGAGGGCCGGGGTGTACATCCGCTGGCCGCGCTCGAAGTCGAAGTACTTCATGTCCAGCCGGAAGCTGCCATCCTCCGCGATGTGGATGAGCTGGCGCAGCTTCTCCACGTGCACCGGCTCGCCGTACGGGGCGAGGCCCATCACCTTGTACTCCGCGGAGTTGACCTTGAAGCCGAGGTAATAGGTGATCGCCGAGTAGAGCAGGCCCAGAGAGTGGGGGAAGCGCGTCTCCCCCATCAGCGTGATGTCACTGCCGCGGCCGACGCCCCAGCTGGAGGTGGTCCACTCCCCCACCCCGTCGACCGTGAGGATCGAGGCTTCTTCCCAGCCCGACGCGTAAAATGCGCTCGCGGCGTGGCTGAGGTGGTGCTCCGAGTAGAGCACCGGCCCGGAGTAGCCCAGCTCGTCCTTGAGGAGCTTGGGGAGGCGCAGCTCCGTGCCGATCACCTGCGGCATCCGGCGCGCGAAGGGGCCGAGGCCGAAGGGGAAGTGCGCGAGGTGGGTGCGCACCGACCGGTCGAACTTCTTGAGCGGCTTGTCGTAGTAGATGACCGCGTTGACGCCCTCGATCTGCGTGCCCGCCTCCCGGAGCACGTACTCGATGGCCCGCTTGGGGAAGCCGCTGTCGTGCTTTTTGCGGGAGAACGACTCCTCGGTCGCCGCCGCCACGATCGTGCCCTCATCGATGAGGCAGGCCGCGGCGTCGTGGTAGAAGCAGCTCAGGCCCAGCACGCGCATCCGCGCCGATTATGGTCCCGGACGCCGGCGGACCACCCCGAATCGGGTGGGCTCCGTCAAGGCAGCCCCGGGAAGGGGTCGCCGTGGGCGCTTCGACGCGTTAGACTGCGACCCCGGAGACGTCCCATGAAGCTCGCGCTCACCCTGTTCCTGTCGGCCTGCACCGTCGAGACGGTCGACAGCAAGTACTCCGAGGCCGCCGATCCCACGATCGACAACCCCGTGCGCGACACGAGCGACACCGCCGATACGGACACCGACACGGATACCGATACGGACACCGACACGGATACGGACACCGCGGTCGACACCGGCGACACCGCGACGGACACGGCCACCGACACCGCTACGGACACCGCGGTCGACACGGCTACCGACACCGCCACCGACACCGCCACCGACACGGCGACGGACACCGCGGTCGACACCGCCACGGACACCGCGGTCGACACGGCCGACACCGCCTCCTCCCCGTCCGCTTGCGTGATGGGCGACGGCGCGTGGACGATGTCCCTGTCCTGGACCGCCGACACGTGCGGCACCGGCCTGGGCGGCACCGCCCAGGACGACGCGGCCGTGGTCATCTGCACCGACACCACCACGGGCGCCTTCACGCTCGACGTGCCGGGCTACGCCACGCTCGCCTGCACCAGCGCCGCGTCCGAGGCCTTCTCGTGCGATGGCACCTACGTCGACTCCACGTCAGGCCTCACCGTCACCGTGGCGTTCGACGGCACCGCGAGCGTCGACACGCTCTCGGCCACCGGCACGCTCAACGCGACGACCTCGATCTGCGCGATGGCCGCCGACGTCTCCGGCACCCACGACTGAACCGTCCGTAGCGGGGGGCAGCAGCGGCTGATGGCGACGGGCCGACCCAGCGTTCCCTCGCCCGAGACCCGGGTCGTGCACGACCGGTTCGAGGCGTGCGTGTACCGCACCGGGCAGATCGCCCGGTGCCCGGCGCGAGCGCCCTCCACGCCCCTTTTGCCCGAGCAGCTCGACCAGCTGCTGGACGAGGGCGACCAGCGCGTCGGACAGACGGTTTTCCGCACCGAATGCCCGTTCTGCCAGGCGTGTGAGCCGGTGCGGGTGGCGGTGCACGACTTCACCCCGTCCCGGTCCCAGCGGCGGGTGATCGCCCGAAACGCCGATCTGCGGGTGGAGATGGGGCCGGCGGCGCTCAGCCGGCGGCGGGTGGCGTTGTGGAACCGGCACCGGCGTGCACGCGGGCTGCTCACGAACTACTCCCGGAAGGACCCGCTCGGCTACCAGGAGTGGCTGGTGGAGAGCTGCGCTCCCACGGTGGAAGTCAGGTACTTCGAGGGGGATCGGCTGGTGGGGCTCAGCGTGCTCGACCTCGGCGCGAGCTCCGCCAACAGCGCCTACCACTACTTCGATCCCACCGAGGCCCGGCGTTCGCTGGGTGTCTTCTCCGTGCTGCGCGAGATCGAGCTCTGCCGCGCGCTCGGCATGCGGTGGTACTACCTCGGCCTCTGGGCCTCCGACGCGGACGCGCTCCGCTACAAGTCCAGCTACTACCCCCACGAGCGGCTGATCCGTGGGGTGTGGACGCGCCTGCGGTCCCGCGAGGAGGACCCCGCCGAGTCCGACCCGGAGGGCTATGCGCAAGCCGCCGCCCCGCTGCGCTCACCAGGGCTCGCCGTGGCCACGATGGCGCCGCTTTTGACCGAGCCGATGGAGGACGACTCCGAGGGCCCGGCGCTGGACGAGGCGGAGGAATTCGACGGCTGAGCCGCCCGGTTGCTGGCCGACGAGGGCGACGGTGGAGAGGGGCTGGTGGTGCTCCACCGGCTTGCCGCCCAGACCCGTCGGCGGTCGAGGAGCGATCGACGGCGAGAATGGCGGGGCGCAGCTCCGGCTACCGCCGCGCGAAAACCGCGAAGTCGTCATGCAGCCGCCCCGCGTCGATCGCGGCGTCCATCGCGGCGGCCACGGCGGGCAGCACGTGGAGGTGATCGGCGCCGCCGGTCTCGATCATCAGGCGGACGTCCTTGCGGGCCATCTCCAGGGTGAAGCTGGCGGGGGCGTTGCCGGCGCGGGCGATGCGCGCGGGCAGGTGCGGGAGCGCGGCGGCCGGGTTGAAGTTCGCCAGGAGCTCGGTCACCGCCTCGGGGCCCAGGCCGGCCGCCGCGGCGACGGCGGTGGCGTCGCCGATCATCCCGGCCATCGAGATGAGCATGCCGTTGCCGAGGAGCTTGTGGATGGCCGCGAGGTCGGGGCGCTCGCCCACGAACCACACCTTCCCGGTCATCGTGGAGAGGACGGCGGTGTGCGCCTCCGCCTCCGCGGCGGGGCACGCCAGGAGCATGAGCCCGCTGGCCGCCCGCGCGTTCGACGGCGCCATGAAAACCGGCGCCGGCAGGTAGACCACGCCCGCCGCCCGCAGCCGCGGCACGCGCTCCGCGACGCGCGCCGGGAGGTTGGTGCTGTGGTCGTACACCGGGACTCCCGCGGGCAACGCCGGGAGGAGGGCGGCGAGCACCGCGTCCACCGCGTCGTCCTCGGCGAGGACGAGGTGCACGCGGGACACCCCGGCCACCGCGTCCGCGGGCGAATCGGCGGCCACGGCGCCCTTCTCCACCAGCGGCGCCAGGCGCGCTGCCGTGCGGTTCCACACCTTCACCGCCACGCCCTTGCCGAGCAGGTTCTCCACGAAGCCGGCCCCGAGGAGCCCCGCGCCCAAGACTGCGACCGTGTCCATCCGTACCTCTGGCGCGCGCACTATCTCGGTCGCGGACCGGCGGGCGGGCCGCGGCGCGCGTACATTGAGGTGCGCCAGGAGCGCCGATGTTCGCCTTCTTCCTCGCCTGCGCCACCCCGTCCCCCGCCACCGACACCGCCGACACGGGCCGGCTCCCCGGCGGCGGCGGCGCCGACATGCCCGCCTACTGCGCCGAGGATCACCGGGTTCTGGTGGACGACCCCAGCGTCCCCGCTGCCGACTTCGCCTTCGCCGTCTCCGACGCGCTGGCGGCGCAGGTCGGCCCGTGGTCCGGCACGCTGACGCCCTACCAGGGCGACGCCGTGGGGCTGGACCTCACCGTGGCGGAGGCGGGGCTGGGCATCGCGGCGGTGTACCGCGTGCTGGTGGACCCGAACCAGGGCGAGACCGGGAGCTACGGCGAGGGCGCCCCCGACGTGGGCGACTGCCCGCCGGTGTACGAGTACAGCCTCACCGTGGACGTGGCCACGACCGACGGCGCCTACGCCGCCCAGTTCCAGCCGCTCGTGCAGGTGGCGGCGGCCGAAACCGCGACCTTCTTCGACACCGTGGCGCTCGCCGACTTCACCGGCACCGCGCCCCCCGGCGTCGACGCCACCCGCTGGGCCTTCGTGAGCTTCGGCGTCGACGCCACGCTCGCCGACGCCGCGTGGACGGGCTCGTTCCTGTGGTACGGCGCCTCCGCCGCCCCGGTGGATGGCAGCGCCGAAAGCGACACCGGAACGGTCGAGCCCTCGGGGGAGACGGCCGGGGTCGGCGGGTTCAGCGTCTCGCGCACGAAGTAGACGCCGCGGCGGCGCCGCCGACGGTTGTCCTGGCTCGCGACGGTCGAGGAGGGCCGGGAGGGGGGACCCCTCTCCCCTCCCCTGGCGTTCAACGCCGATAGACCGCCAGCGTGCTGTCCCCGTAGGTGCGCACGCGGTCCAGCGGCAGCTCGCCCGCCGTCTCCGGGAAGACGGCCCCGGTGCGCGCCTCCGCCACCAGCACGTGCAGCGCGCACGGGCCGAGGCGGGTGACCCAGGGGCCGATCTCCTGGTCGAACGGCGGGTCGAGGTAGACGACGTCGGCCTGGGTGAGCGCCACGCCCTCCGCCGAGACGAGGCCGGCCGCGTCCATGTTGCGCAGGTCGAGCGGCGCCTTGAACGCGGCCGCGTTGGTGCCGATGACCGCCCGCGCCGTGGGGTTCTTCTCCACCACGATCACCGGCGACGCCCCTCGGGAATACGCTTCGAGGGCGGTGGCGCCGGAGCCGCCGAACGCGTCGAGGAACGACACGTCGGAGAGGTCCTGGCCGAGGATGGAGAAGAGCGCTTCGCGCGTGCGGCTGCTGGTGGGCCGCACCCCTTCGGGGACCTCGGCCGCGAGCGCGCGGCCACGGAGCGTGCCGCCGGTGAGCTTGATCATGGGCGCGGGCTAACGCGCCGGCGGGGTGCTCCCACCCCTCGCCGTGCGGCTACAGGCCCAGGCCGTAGAAGAACCACGCGGCCCCCGCGTTGCTGCTCGGCGAGTCGTACGAGGAGCTGGAGACGGCGAAGTCCCCGAAGCCGTCGCCGTCGCGATCCAGGGTGGTGACGTACTGCCCGACCGACTGGTTCGCGCCGCTGCCCAGGAGCTTCCAGTCGGCGTTCGCCGCGTCGTACGTGCCGGAGAACGGACCGTAGAACAGCCAGGCCCCGCCGCGATCGGTGTAGGTCGCCGAGTAGCCGGATCCCCCGATGAGCACGTCGGTCTCGCCGTCGCCATCGACGTCGGCCACCGCCACGGTGTCCCCGAACTCGCAGAAGTCGGCGTAGCTCGGACCGCCGAAGCGGGCGCCCGCGTGACTGCTCCAGGTGCCGCTCGAGGGCAGCGTCGCGGCGCCCTCGAAAACGAGGACACCCCCGTAGTAAAGGCTGCTGCTGCCGAGGTTCATCGCGCTGCTGCCAGCCAGGGCATCGTCGTAGCCATCGCCGTCGAGGTCACCGGCGGCAAGGAGCGTCTCCCCGAACTTGTCGTCCAGCGTGACCTGCCCGTAGATCGCGGCGTCGGCGGCGGTGGCGATGGTGCCCGAGGCCGCGATCGCGCCGGAGAGCACGTACACGATGCCCTCGTTCGCGTAGGTGCTGCTCGACGAACGCCGTGCCTGCTCGGCGCCGACCAGGAGCTCCTCGGCGCCGTCGCCGTCGAGGTCCACCGCGGCGACGGCGGAGCCCACGTAGTCGTTCGCCGAAGCGCCCCGATAGAGCGCCGTCACCGTGCTCGAGGTGTAGCTCCCCGACGGGCTCTCGATGAGCGCGACCCCGCCGACGCCGGTCGTGCCCCCGTACGTGTAGTAGTAGCCGCCGACGGCGATCTCCAGCCGCCCGTCCCCGTCGGTGTCGAAGCCGCCGGCGAGGGCGTCCCCGAACCGGTCGGTGGACGTGCCGGTGAACGTGGCCGAGGCGCTCGCCAGCGTGGTGGGGGCGGTGATCGGACCGAGGAGCAGCGCTGCGCCGTAGTTGGATTGGGTGCCGATGAGCACGTCGTCGTCGCCGTCGCCGTCGTAGTCGCCCACGATGGCGTGGTAGTCGGTGTACGAGCCGCCGCCGCCGCTGATGAGCGAGGTCATGGCGGCGCTGGTCGTGCCCGCGGCGTCCCCCGGGTACACCCACCAGCCCGACGGGCTCTCCGCCCAGCGGAGGATCAGGTCGTCGTACCCGTCGGCGTCGATGTCGCCCGCGGCCATGCCGAAGCCGAGGTAGTCGCTGCTGCTGTTGCCGGAGAGGGTGATGTCGGCGGCGCTGGGGGCGTCGCTGCCGACCCACTCGCAGGGGGTACGGTCGCCGTCGCAGTCGTTGTCGAGGCCGTCGTTGCACACTTCGGACTCGCCCGGGTTCACCGTGGCCTCCGCATCGTCGCAGTCGCCGTCCACGCTGGCGGCGCTACCGACGGGGGTGCAGCTGATCGTGGCGCTGCCGACCCCGTAGCCGTCGCCGTCGGCGTCGGTGTACCAGTGGCTGGTGCCGCCCACGCTGGGGTCGGCGTCGTCGACGAGGCCGTCGCAGTCTTCGTCCACGCCGCCGGCGTCGCACACCTCGCTGTCGCCCGGGCTCACCGCCGCGTTCGCGTCGTTGCAGTCGTCGTCGGTCGCGGCGTACCCGGCGGGCTTGTCGCAGTCCAGGTCGGTCGCCGTGGGGGTGCCGTAGCCGTCGTGGTCGGCGTCACGGTACCAGGTGACCACGTCGACCGCGGCGTCTTCATCGACGACACCATCGCAGTTGTTGTCGACGCCGTCGCAGTACTCGTCGGCGCTCGGCCAGGTGGAGCCGTCGGTGTCGTCGCAGTCGTCCGCGGTGGCGACGTACCCGGGGGGCGTCGTGCATGCGACGCTCGGGGTGGCCGCGTCGCCGAAGCCGTCGGCGTCGGCGTCGGCGTACCAGACGGAGGCGTCCACCGCGGTGGGGTCGTCCGTGAGGCCGTCGCAGTCGTTGTCGAGGCCGTCGCAGCGCTCCTCGGCCGCGGGGCTCACCGCCGCGTCCGCGTCGTTGCAGTCGCCGGACGTCGCCGAGTAGCCCCCGGGCAGCGCGCAGGCGCGGGTGGTGCTCGTGGCGGTCCCAAAGCCGTCCGCGTCCGCGTCTGCGTACCAGGTGGGCGCGTCCACGGCGCTGTCTTCATCGACCGTGCCGTCGCAGTCGTCGTCGCCCCCGTCGCAGGTCTCGGCGGCGGCGGGGCTCACGGCCGCGTCGGTGTCGTCGCAGTCGCCGCCGAGGGCGATCCGCGCGGCGAGCGCGGTGCACGAGGGCTTCGCGCTGGACTCGCCCCCGTAGCCGTCGGCGTCGAGATCGAGGTACCAGCTCGGCGCGTCCACGGCGCTGTCTTCGTCGACATCGCCGTCGCAGTCGTCGTCCACGCCGTCGCAGAGCTCCTCCGCGACGGGGCTCACGCTCGCGGTGGTGTCGTCGCAGTCGGTGGTGTCGAGCACGAGGCCCGCGGTGGGCTCGCACGCGGGCGCCGTGGCGGTGGGGTCGCCGTAGCCGTCGCCGTCGGCGTCGACATGGTAGGGCACGGCGTCGACCGCGTCGCCCTCGTCGATGACGCCGTCGCAGTCGTCGTCGCCTCGATCGCAGTACTCGGCCGCGCCGGGGTAGGCGTTGGGGTCGGCGTCGTCACAATCGTAGGGGTCGTCCGACATGCCCGCCGGCGCTTCGCAGGCCTTCTCCGTGTAGGCGGTGGTGCCGGAGCCATCGCCGTCGCCGTCGATGAACCAGACGGCGGCGTCGGCCGCGGTGGGATCGTCGATGAGCCCGTCGCAGTTGTTGTCCACGCCATCGCACAGCTCGGCGACCCCATCGTTGACCGTCGGATCGCCCGGCGCGCAGTCGCCGCCGACGGTGAGCGCACCTTCCGGAGGGGCGCACATCCGCACCTCGGTGCCGTCGTCGCCGTAGCCATCGCCGTCGACGTCGTCGTAGGTGGGGGTGCCATCCTCGGCGCCGTCTTCGTCGACCACGCCATCGCAGTTGTCATCGATCCCGTTGCACCGCTCGGGGCGGCCCGGGTTCACCTCGGGCGCAGCGTCGTCACAATCGTCGGGGTTGTCGGCGTGGATGAACTCCAGCTTGCAGACCTGGCGCTCGGTGCCCGCGAGCCCGTAGCTGTCGCCGTCGTCGTCGAGCCACGCGGTGAGGGTGGGCGCGTCGGGGTCGTCCTCGTTCACGAGGCCGTCGCAATCGTCATCGACCCCGGTGGCGTCGCACAGCTCGGCGGCGCCTGGGTGGACGGCGGCGTCGGCGTCGTCGCAGTCGTCGGCCTGGGCGTAACCATCCCCGTCGCCGTCGAGGAGCTCGGCGCCGGGGAACGTGGTGCACGCGGAAAGCACGAGTGCGGCGAGGGCGAAGGAGGCGCGCATCGCCGCACTCTAACCGAGGAAACCCGGACTAGGGGTAGTCGGTGTAGCCCTTGGCGTCCGGCGTGTAGAACGTGCCGAAGTCGGGCGGGTTGAGCTTCTCGCCGCGCTTGAGCTTCCCGGCGAGCCCGGGGTTCGCCAGCGCCGCGCGCCCGAACGCCACGAGGTTCGCCTTGCCGGACGCGAGGTCCGCCTCGGCGCGCGCCACGTCGTAGCCGCCGCTGAGGATGAGGCAGCCGGTGAACGCCGCGCGGATGCCCGCCACGAGCTCCGGCTTGGGCGCCGGGGTGCCCATGGAGCTGTGGTCGACGAGGTGCACGTACGCCACGCCGATCGCCTGGAGCTCGCGGGCGACGTGGAGGTAGAGCGCGTCGGTGTCGGCGTCCGGCACCGAGCCGTTGAAGACGCCGTACGGGGAGAGGCGCACGCCGACGCGGCTGGCGCCGACCCGCGCGACCGAGCGGCGGCAGATCTCGAGGAGGAAGCGGGCGCGGTTCTCCACGGAGCCGCCCCAACGGTCGGTGCGCTGGTTGGCGCCCACGTTGAGGAACTGCTCCGCGAGGTAGCCGTTGGCGCCGTGGACCTCCACGCCGTCGAACCCGGCCTCCACCGCCAGCTCCGCGGCGTGGACGAAGGACTCGATGGTGGCCTCGATGTCGGCCTCGGACATCGCCTCGGGGACCGGGTGGTCCTGCATACCGGCGGTGTCCGTCCACATCTGGCCGGGGCACGCGAGGGCGGAGGGGGCGAGCACGCGGGCGCCGGCCGGGAGGTTGGCGGGGTGGGCGACCCGGCCGCAGTGCATCAACTGCACGAAGATGCGCGCGCCGCCAGCGTGGGCCGCGGCGGTGGTGAGCTTCCACCCGGCGACCTGCTCGGCGGAGAACAGGCCGGGGATGCGGGCATAGCCGAGGCCATCGGCCGCGGGGGACGTGCCCTCGGTGATGATCAGCCCAAGGTCGGCGCGCTGTCCGTAGTATTCCGCCATCAGCGCGTTGGGGACGTTCCCGATGGCGCGGCTGCGGGTGAGCGGCGCCATGACGAGGTGGTTCTGCAGCGGGACGCCGGCGAGGGTCGTGGGGGCGAAGAGCGAGGACATGGAGGCTCCGGGAGCGAGGGGCCCGAAGGGTAGGCACGGGAATCCAGATGGCGAGGGCCACGGAGAGGACGAGGGTGCGCTGCCCTCCCGCCTCGGCAGGAACGTCGCGAGCCAGGACAGGCGTCGGCGGGCGCGGCGGCGGCGATCGCCGCGCTAGGGAGGGCGCCGGCGCCCGCCGACGAGCACACGTCGCCGAGGTCGGGGCAACCGCCGCGACTTGTGCACGGCCGCCGCCTCCAGGCGCTCACAACTCGCCGAGGTTCACCAACCTCCGGGCGTTGTGCACGGTCGCGGCGGCGATCGCCGCGCTGGGGAGGG
>CAIXRH010000271.1 GCA_903921785.1 uncultured Pseudomonadota bacterium | reverse complement strand
CGTGCGTTCATCAAATCGACCCCTCCACCTGGGTAACGCGCCGGGGTATCCTCGGACGTCGCGCCACGATCCCCGAGGAGTCCCCGATGCCCGTCGAATCCCGCAAGCTCGACTTCCCCCTCGTCCGCTCCCCGCTCACCGAGGTGGACCCGGAGGACGTCGCCGGAGTCCGGACGTGGATGATCGCCGCGACGGAGCTTCGCATCCGGCACGAAGGCCGCCTGAAGCCGCGCTTTCGCTTCCTCACGGGGGACAAGGAGGAGGCGCTGGACGTCGGGGAGCCCGAACCGGGAGACGAGGCGTTCCACACCATGTTTTTCCACCAGCTCGGCGGTCGTCCCGAGATCCGGCGTCGCTTCCGGGAGGGTGAGCTCCGCGTCGAGGTCGGTGAGTCGTTGCGACGCGCCGCGGTCCTCCTCGAGCACCGTCCGGACGGCGACGTGGACCACTGGTGGCTGGCCTGGCGGTTGATGGGGGAGCGCGAGGGGAACGTCGGGGTCTTCCATGGCGACTGGGTGCGCAGCGAGGGCGTCGGCAGCGACACCCTCCCCGAGCCCTTCCGCGAGTGGCTCCACCGTGCCGGCGAGGCCACCGTCTCCGAGATCAAGGAGACCCCCACCCAGATTCCGCCGGGCGACTGCCTGTTCGGGACGTCGCCGCTCCCCGCTCCCGTCCCGCAAGACCCGGTGAAGGTGGTGGAGATCGTCGGCCAGCTCACCGACGCCGCCATCGCCCGCTCCGGCCTGGAGGGAATCCAGGTGTTGGCGTTCCGAGGCCTCGTGGCCGAGCAGTTCATCCTCCGCGGGCAGCTGGGCTGTGCGGTGGACGACGTCATCCGCAACATCGCGCTCATGGGCGACGTCCTCGATGCCGTCGCGTTCCTCTTCCCCGGCGTCGTCACCGTGGACGGTGTCGACACCCGCGCGCTCATCACCATCGCCGAGGTGCAGGACGGCCGGCGAGCGCAGCGGCTCGTCCCGATCAAGTGGCGCCCGGACGGCACCATCGAGGCGCCCCGGGCGTGGATGCGGGCGCTCCCGACGCCCGAGCCAGAGCGTCGGTGGATCGGCGTGAAGCCGGAGACGGAGATCGAGATGTTCCCGATGGCGCCGGAGGGAGGGCCGGTGGCGGAGGGGTAGGGGGCGGTTTCCGGGCCCCGAAGCCCTGGGAGATTCGCTGGGAAGTTCAAATTGGATACGGCGCCGCAACCGACGGGATGCTGACGGGTCGGCGGTGCTGAATGTCGTATCCCATTGCTTTGGCACGGCCCTTGTCCCGCCTCGGCCACCACTTCACGTGTGCGGGATTGCGGTCCATCCTGCATCCCGTCGAGCCCACCGGGGTGAATGCCGGGGACGGGAGCCGGGCGAAACGACCGGGACCCGACACGCCAGACGCAACGCACCCAAACCCGCACTACTTCCTGGTATTCATCTCAATCTGAACCTGGCAAAGCGCCAACTGTGCCTGGAACTTGAGCGCCAGGGCGCGCTGCTCCATCGCCGCCGCGCCGAGCGCGCCACCCAGCAGTGCTCCGACGAAGGCGCCCACCAGAAGCGGGAGGCTGACCGACAGGGCAATCGTGATCCCTGCGGTCAGCCCCAGCAGACCACCGAGGAAGACGCCGAGAAAGACGAGTCGGGCAGCTTGGGCGTAGAGGCGCCCGGCCATCTCCTGAATCACGTGAGGATCATAGGTCATTAGAGAATCTCCACAGGGAGCCTACCACATCTGGATGCCAGGGGTCGTATGTAGCCGGCGTTGCCGAAGTCGCCTGCCCAGCCTGTCGACGGCACCCTCGTCCATCGAACGAGGGCACGGTGGTCACGTTCCCGGTTGTCCCTCCGGCACCAACTCGGGCCGGCGAGTCGTGCCGTGACGCCCTGGGTCCGAAGAGGACTTGGGCTCGACCCGGCGAGGCCCACTGCGACTCTCCGCACTCGCCCGGCGCGAGACGTCCGGCAGATGTGGCCTGGCCAGGGTCGCGTGCCTCGCCGGAGAGCAGGAGAATTCTGGGGAGCCTTGGGTACCCCAAGCAGCACCGCGGTAAGGTGTCGCGATCATGATCCGACCCGACGCCAACCGCATCGCCCTCCGTGCCTCGCGCGCCATCCTCGCTGCCGCGCACGACTTCAGCTTCGAGTTGGCCGGAACCCCCATCACGGTGAAGTGCGCCCCGCAGCCCTCGCCCAAGTGGCCGCGGCCGCTCCAGGGGCTCGATGAGGCCGCCGACGCACCCTGGCCGACGCCGGTGAGCATCGAGGCGTCCTGGAGTGGCGGCTCTTCGCGGCTCGTCGCGCTCTGCGATTACTGGCGGCGAACAGATGAGTGGGGGCACGCCGTGGGGTTGCGGGTGTCCATCGCGGAGTCGAGACGGGAGTTGCTGTGGGTGACGCTGATGTTCTACCTCGCGGCGGCGGCCGATGGTGCGTCGGTCCCGATGCGGGGAAACGTCGCGCTCGCCCGCCCGTTCGACGAGGAAGACGTCGAGAGCTTCACCGCCCACGGCGTGGCGCTCCGACAGACACTCTCCACAACCAAGATTCCGATGCTCACCCTCGCTCAGGCCCACCTGTGTAGCGTCGCGGTGCCGAGCGGCGAAGTCACGCCGGACCCGGCCACCGCCTTCGAGCGCGCCGTGATGGTCGGGATCGCGAAGCACGCCTGGTTTGAGCGCCGTGATCACGTGGGATTCACGGGGCGGCCGTTCGCCGAGGTGCCGTTCGTGAAGGCCTCGTCGAAGGGGGCAGTCGCGGTGAACCCGCCCCCCGAGGCCAGTCCTTCCCCCACGCCGAAGCCGCCAGGCGAGAAGCGAGCCGGCATCTGGCCACTCCCCGGCGGGGTGCGGGCCTATGTGACCACGCTGCGTCATCTGCTGGAGGACATCGACCAACGCGAACCCCTTCCCGTCGGGGGCCTGGAGCAACTTTTTGAGGAGCGATACCAGGCAACGGGCAAGACCGCGCTTCGAGGGTACCGATTCGTGCTTCGTTCGACGGGGTTCGTCACCGAGGCAGATGGCGAGGTTGCGCTCACCGATGAGGGACGAGACTGGATGGGGGCTCCGGACCCAGCCGCGCTCTTTGAGAGACTCCACGCCGAATTCATCGGCATGCTGGAGTTGCTGGTACTCGCCGAGCTTGCCCCGACGCTGGCGACGGCCCGGGTGCGACCGGTGCTTTGCACCGTGCTGGGCACAACCTGGCAGACCGACAACCAGGTTGGATTCCGCCGGAACTGGCTCCTGTCGATGGGGCTGACCGAGCGCACGGGAAAGGGCGACGCAATCACCGAAGCCGGCGCCAAGGTGCTAGCTGCGCACGCGGACGAATCCGAAGACGTGCGCGCCGCGCTTCGCGAGGCGCTGGACGCTCCGGTCCCCGAAACTGCCGAAGCCCCCGAAGAGGGCGGCGAGGCCGACGTGGACGGCGCGGGCGCTCCGGACGCGGCCAGCACAAAGCCGGTAGGCTCTCGTTGGGCACACCTCGACCTCACCTCGAAGACCATCGCCTCCCATCTGGGCAAGCTCAAGGTCGATCCCCGGCTCCTCGAGCAGCTCGCTTCGGCCGTGAGCGCAGGGAAACACATCCTGTTCGTCGGCCCTCCCGGGACCGGCAAGACCGAGCTCGCGGTGGCGCTCACCCGCGCTGCGGAGGCCGAGGGCTACTGCGCGGGCCTGTTCACAGCGACGGCGTCGGCCGACTGGACCACCTTCGACACCATCGGCGGCTACGCGATGCAGAAGGACCAGACGCTGGCTTTCCGGCCAGGGGCCTTCTTGCGCGCCATCCAAGAGCAGAAGTGGCTCCTGGTGGATGAGCTCAACCGCGCCGACGTGGACCGCGCGTTCGGGGAGCTCATGACCGTGATGGCGGGGCAGGGCACCGACACCCACTATGAGCTGGGCGACGGCACACGAGTGAGCATCGGTTCGGAGGAGCATCGGACCTTCCGAGTGCCCCCCAGCTTCCGAGTGCTCGCCACCATGAACATCTGGGACAAGACCTCGCTTTTCCGCCTGAGCTACGCCGTGCAGCGCCGCTTCGCGATCATCAACGTCGGGCTCCCCGACGATTCCATCTACGCCAGCATCTTGTCCGCGGCTGCGGAGGACGGCGCGCTCTTGCCCAAGCTCGGCGTCGCGCACCTTCCGGTCGTGCTTCGCCTGTTCTCGCAAGCAGGCCTGCTCTCGCTCCGCGAGGTGGGCCCTGCAGTCGGGCTCGACGTCGTTCGATACCTGCGGCGGCGCGGAGAGCACGGCGACGGGATCGCGGAGGCGATCGAGATGTTCGTGCTGCCCCAGCTCCAAGGCCTGAACGAGCGAGCCGCGAAGGTGGCCCGAGACCGCTGCGAGGAGGCTCTCGGCGCGGCGGCAAGCGGGGCCGCGCGCGCATCCCTTCGTGCTCGCTTCCGGGAGTTGTTCCCGAGCCTGGGCGCAGCCGATGATTGATGCGGGGGACTGGGAGGCCTGGCTCGCCGACGAATTCCCAGGCTTCCTACTGCCCAGCTCGATGCACAAGGCCATCCCGCCCGAGGTGGCGGCTCGGTTCCTGGCGCGCCTCGGTCGGCCCGACCACCTCCGCGTGCTCCAGGCCGCAGCCGCGTTCTCCCCGCCAGGCGTGGCCGAATCGCTCCGTGTCTTCGTGCATGAGTGGGTGCCGAGACTCGTCGAGGCACTCCCCTCTCAGACCGAGGTTTTCGCCCGTCGCTGGGAGGAGGGCTTCCAGGGCAGGCTGGACGTGCGCGCGACGCTGGCGGAGCGCCTCGCTGGCAATCCCAGCACCTTCGTGACCCGTGCCCGACGGCGAAACTTCGATCTCCCCGAAACGGTCCTGCTGAAGCACGTCCTCGACCGCCTCCGCCGGGAACTTGCGAGGCTTCGCGACGCGGGGCTGATTCCGGGTGCGCCCTGGTCCATTGCCATCGACGGGTGCCAGCACCGGATCGACGAACTGCTGGAGGGGACCGTCCTTCGGCATGTGTCGGACCGTCCGGTTGAGCAAGGGGATGTCGCAGCCGCACGATCCGCTCGGGAGCCCGCTTTTCGCGCGGCCGCGGAGTGGTTTGAGCGGATGCGAGTCGCATTTGAGGCAGGGGACGAGTCTGCGACGGCCGCGCTGATCGCGAGCGGCGCCTTGGCTCCCGCGTCGGCAGACACCCGCTTCGAGATCGCCGTCGTGCTACGACTCCTCGGCGCGCTCTGGTCGCACTTGAGCGCCGCCGAGCCCCAACGGTGGAAGCTCGACCAGGGGCTGATCCACGCCGGCCGTCACGATCTCGCCCTCATTCGCAGAGACGACGGGGCGAGCATCACGGTCTACTACAATCAGGTGGTGCTACCCGTAGGGCCGAGGGACTCGGGCGCGGCCTACTACTTCGGCAGCACGGGCCGGCTACGTCCGGACTGGACCGTCGCAGTGACGCTCCCGGGGAGACCGAAACGGTTCGTGGTGGGAGAGGTCAAGCACACCAGCGATGGCGGCTATGAGCGGACTGGCTTCAGCGAAGCCGTTCTCTATCGATTCGAATACGGAGAGAGCCTGTCGGGCTGGCTGAAGTCGGTGCTCGTCGTGCCGGGACCCGTCGCCGGCGAACCACGCCTGGGAGACCCGACGATCGCTGTCGGGTGGGCGAAGTGGGTGCCCGAGGCGGTGGTGCTCGGCGTGCTGGAGGGGGTGGTACCGTCGGCGCGCAGGGGGACCGCGCCCGGTCTCAGCGAGGTTTCAAGTTGATGTCGCTCCTTTCAAACGAGATTCTCGAGTCGAACAGCCCTGCGCGGCTCCCGCTCCTTGCTCGCCACTACGCCGCGGCCGGTGGTGTTGGCATGCCGGATGGCTTCTCGATTCGCCCGGGACTGCCCCAGCGTCGAGCAACGCGACGGACGTGCATGACGTCTGGACACACCTGACGCTGCCACGGCAGCGGCGCGTCACCAGCACCTACCCGCCAAGGCCCCCGCGCGCCCCCACCGGCACCCCCACCACCTCAATCATCATCCCAATCCCCGTCTTCCCAGTTCGGCCCCTCTCCGAAGTTGTCGGTGCCACCGACACCGATCTCGCCCGCCGTGGGCCACGCCGCCCCGCCCCACCCAGCGTCTTCGCCCGCGGACGGGTAGCCGGCCCCCGCTCCCCAACCGTCGTAGCTCCTCGTGGACCGCGTCAATCCGCACTCGGGGTGAATGCTCACCATCTGGCGAAGGGCTCGGTCGGCGCGGACCGAGACTCCGCCCCGCGGGAGCGCCGTGCCACTCTGCTCAATGTAGGCCACGGCCTCCGCACCCCCGACGGCCGGGCACGCCGCCCGCATCGCGGCGATCAGGCCCGAGACCAGCGGTGCGGCCACGGACGTTCCGCTGGCCCGGGTGGTGTACCCTCCCGGCGCCAAGGTGCAGACGCTATCGCCCGGCGCCCAAAGCCGGTGCTCGAGGCCAGCCACGCCGTTGCTCCACCTGGCTGGCTGGCCGCCGCTCAGCGCCCCCACCACCACCACCCCAGGAACGTTGGCCGGCCAACTTCCACTCGCCTGGATGCCGTCGTTGCCGGCCGCAGCCACCACCACCTGAGCACTGATCGCTTCTCAGATCATGCTGGTTGAAGCTTTAGAAGTCTGGTGACGACCGGGACGAGTGGCGCTACGCGGTCCCAACCGCGGGCGAGCACGATCACGCCGGCGTGGGCTCCCGACGCTTTCCCGGAGTG
>CAIXRH010000270.1 GCA_903921785.1 uncultured Pseudomonadota bacterium | reverse complement strand
TCTGGGCGTTGTGCACCGCCGCGGCGGCGAGGCGCGCCTCGTCGGGGCTGCCGAGGCCCACGAACGAGCACAACTCGCCGAGGTCGAGGCAACCGCCGCCACGTGTGCCCGGCGCCCGGCCTCCAGACGTGCACAACTCGCCGAGGTTCACCAACCTCCGGGTGTTGTGCACCGCCGCGGCGGCGTGGGCAGCGTCCGCGCGGCCACCGACGCCCCCCAACGAGCACAACTCGCCGAGGTCGGGGCAACCGCCGCCACTAGTGTGCGGCGCCCGGCCTCCAGGCGTGCACAACTCGCCGAGGTTCACGGACCTCCGCGCGGGGTGCACCGCCGCGGCGGTGATCGGCGCCCCCGACCCGCGACGAGCTCCCCCGCGGCGCCGCGATGCGCGCCCGAAGCGCGGGCGCAGCCCGGGTGCCTGCTACCGAGCCCGGGCCCGGCGCATCGCCCAGATGAGTAGAAACCTCCTCGTCGTCTACAGACCGAGGTCGGCGTCTACCGTGACGAAGCCATTCTCGGGGCCGTCGAGCTTCAGTCCGTCGATGGCGATGGAGAACCCGGCGATCTCCGGGAGGGGGATCTCGCCGATGGCGCCGGTGAGCGAGGGCAGGAGCAGCGGGACGAGGGCCTTGAGGAGGTCCTCGGTGTCGCGGCTCGCTTCGGTGTTCGCTTCGGGCATGGTGACGTCGAACCACACCGTGGGATCCCCGATGGTCGGGGAGAGGTTGCCGTCCTTCACGTCGAGATCGAGGCCAGCTTCGAGCGAGACATACACCTGCATGCGCAGGTTGTCGGGGATCGCCTCGCCGTCGTAGAGATCGAGCTCGAGGTCGCCCATCTGGAGGTCGAGCATCGCGGTGCCGGTGCCGGGGACCACGACGGGCGGGAGCAGCGGGTGGGTGACGATGTGGAGGTCGGCGATGCCGAGGATGTCCCCGAAGGTGCCGAGGTCCAACCCGAGGTCTTCGCCGCGGAGGTCCTGGTCGAGCACGCCAGCGCCCCAGAACGCGTAGAGCGCCTGGTTGAGGAAGTCTTCGCCGATGGAGACCTGGAAGCCCGGCGAGGCGGAAGCGTAGGTCGGGACGGTGTAGTTGCCGAAGAGCGAGCCGAGGCCCACCTCGTCGTGCACCCAGGTCTCCGGGTAGACCTCGGTGCCGAGGCCGAGGGACATCCCGAGGTCGTCCACGCTCACCGAGAACGGCTCGGCGGCGAGCACCACGTTGGCGCTCCCGACGGCGAAGCTCGTGGCGATCTCCAGGCTGCCCACGGCGTCGGAGACGGCGGCCGGAATCTCGTCCGCGATCGCCGACTCCAGGGCGCTCTCCATGTAGCCTTCGACGAGCGCGCTGAGGTCGAGCCCGAAGAAGCTCATCACGTCGTAGAGCCAACTGTCCCAGTCGAAGGTGAAGTTGGTGCTGGTGACGTCCACCGACCCTACGGAGATCCCCAGCTCGCCGCTGGCGACGTAGGGGTAGAGGTCCATGTTGGCGGTGATGTCGTCGGCGTAGATGCTGCCATCGGCGCTCAGGCCGATGCCGAGCACCGTGCCGTCGGCCTGCCAGTCGAGCGAGGGGTCGTTCACCTTGAACGTCGTGTCGAGGTAGCCGCCCGCCGTGGGGTCGATGTTGAGCTCGGTCGGGCCGATGTACGGGTTCCAGATGTACAGGTCGAGCGAGTACCAGGTGATGCAGACCTCGGTGAAGATGAGGTCGATGCAGCTCTCCGACGAGGTGCTCACCACCGGGTTGGGGATCATCGCGGTGAGGTCGGTGCTGTTGATGAGCCCCTCGCCGAGGCTCTCCAACGTGTCGAACCCATCCTCGTTGATGCGGGCGACGATTCCGTTGCCGATCTGGGCGCCGTTGGGCTGGAACTGCCCGTCGAGCACGCTGCGGGTGTCGTTGGCGCCGTTGCCGTCGCCGTCCGCCACCACGGTCTCCACGAGGTTGAGCCCGAAGTCGTAGGTGAGATCGTGGGTGAAGCTGCCATCTCCGTTGACCGGCACCACGTCGCCGTTGACGGTGAGCGCGCCGATGCCCGACCACTTGTCGGTCACGCTGCCGGTCATCAGGCCGGTCGGGTTCACCTCCCAGGCGCCGCGCTCCGGGTAGGTGATCACCAGGTCGGGCCCGGTGCTGTCGATGAGGAAGGGGCCGACCGAGGCGCTGAGCCCCTCGTCCTCGGCGGTGACCGTGTACCAACCCTCGGCCACGAAGGTGATGTTCGGCCCGGCGACGATCGGCGTGGCCTCGCCGCCCGTGACGCTGAGCACCGGCTTGTCGTCCAGGATGTTGCCGAACTCGTCGCGCACCGTGGCGGTGGCGATGGTCGTGTCGTACACCTCGAGGTTGGTGTCGGACAACGAGAGGTCGATGTACGCGGCCGGCCCGGCGACGATGCGGAAGGGCTCGACGTCGGCGATCGCGTCCACGGAGGCGGTGAGCGTGTAGACGCCCGGAATCCCGGCGGAGACGCGCGGCTCGGCCACCACGACGTCGGTGCTGTTCGCGGTGACGGCGATGTGATCGCGGAGGATCGGGTTGCCGAAGCGGTCGGCCGCCGCGACCGTCCACGTCAGCGGCTGGCCGGCGCCGGCCTGGAGGGCGGAGAGCTGGAGGTCGACCGCGGCGGCCACGTCGGGCGTGACCTGCAGGTAGACGTTCGCCGAGTAGTTGTGCCCCTCCCACGTGGCGGTGCCGGTGACGAGGTGGGTGCCGGCGATCTCGGGGAGCACGGTGCCGGTGTTCGCGTCGGCCCAAGTGACGTGGAGGTTCGGCTGGAGGCTCGAGAGCAGATCGGCCTGGACCGGGACCACCCCGCCATCGTCAAAATGAAGCTTCGCCGACCAACCCACCGGCACGCCCGCGGTGGCGGTGGCGGCGTCGAGCACCAGCTCCAGCCCGGTGGGCGTGGCCCCGGCCGAGGGGCCCTCGTCCGCACAACCGGCGGCGAGGACGAGCAGCAACGGGAGGGCGAGACGCATGGGGGCAGCTTCCCACAATTCCCGAGCCTCGTAAACCGTTTCGCCGCGCCTCGCGAGCGAGGATCCCGCAAACCGTGCCGGCGACGCGCACGGGGCAGGGCGGATAGGCCGCGCCGGTGCCGCCCTCCCGTGATCCCGTCCCCGCCGCGACGCGCGCCTGGCTCGCCGAAGCCGGGCCTTCGGGGCTGCGCCACGCCCTCGCCGAGGCGTTCGGCGACGCCCAAGCGCGCTGGCGGCACACCGGCCTCCCGCTGTTCGACCCTGCGTTCCGCCGCGGCCCTCCCCTCCCCGCCATCGCCGATCCCGCCGCGGTCTACGCCGCCCTTCACCCGGCGCGCCGCGCCACCGGCGCGTACTACACCCCCGACGCGGTGGTGGACGAGGTGGTCGCGCTCACCTGGGACGGCGCCTCCGCGGTGCTCGACCCCGCCGTCGGCGCGGGCGCCTTCCTGCTCGGCGCGCTCCGCGCGCTCCCGACCGATCGCCGCGCCGCGTTCGCTACGACGCACCTGGAGGGCGTCGACCTCGACCCGCTCGCCGTGATGCTCGCCCAGGCCCGCATCGCCGAATTCGCCGGCCTCGGCGCGGCGGGGTGTGCGGCGCTCGCGGCGCGCGTGCGCGTCGGGGACAGCCTCCGGGCGCCCCCCGCCACCGCCGAGACGGTGCTGACCAACCCGCCGTTCCTCAACCGCCTCCACACCCTCGCCGCCCCCGAGCCGGCGTTGGCCGCCGCGATCCGCGTCCGCCACGGCGACCGCGTCGGCCCGTACACCGACGTGAGCGTGATCTTCCTGCTCGACGCCCTCCGCGCCGCGCGCCGCGCCGTGGGCATCGTCCTCCCCGCCAGCGTCTGCGCCACCCGCGACGCCGCCGCCGCCCGGACCGAGGCCGGCCCGCCGACCGCCGCCTGGACCCTCCCCCCGCGCTCCTTCGCGGACGTGGCCGTGCCCCTGGTCGCCCTCGTTTTCTCCGCCGACAAGCCCAGCGCGACCCGCCGCTTCGCCGGCCTCCCGCCCGCCGGATTGCCGTCCGCCGCGCCCGACGCCGCCTGGAACACCCTCCTCGCCGCCCCCGACGCCGCCCCCTGGGTTCCCCCGGATGGCGGCCCCACGCTCGGGAGCGTCGCCCGGGTGGAGGCCGACTTCCGGGATGAGTACTACGCCTCCCGCGGCCGGGTGGCGGAGGACGGCCCCGGCCTGCGGCTGATCACCAGCGGGAACATCGCCCTCGGACGCCTGGAGTGGGGCGTCACCCCGGTGCGGCTGCACAAGGCGCGGTGGACGAAGCCGACGGTCCCGCCCGACGCGCTCCACCCCCGGCAGGCCGCGCGGCTCGGCCCCGCGATCTTCGTCGCCACCCAGACCCGCCTCCTGGAAGCCGCGGCGGACCCGTCCGGGCGCTGCGTCGCGGTCACGCCCGTGCTCACCGTGGTTCCCGGGAGCTGGGCGCTGGTCGACCTGTTGGCGGTGCTGCTCTCCCCGCCGGCGAGCGCCTGGGCGCAGGCGCGGGGGCTGGGATCGGCGCTGGGGCTGGGGGTCACGAAGTTGTCGGCGGGGCAGCTCCGGGAGTTGCCATTGCCGCCGGTGGTGCCGGAGGCGGCGCGGGCGGCGGCGGAGCGGGTGGCGGCTGGGGACGACGCGGCGATCGACGAGCTGGCGGCGGCGATGAACGACGCCTGGGGGGCGCCGCCGGCGCTCTTGGAGTGGTGGCGGGCGCGGCGGTAGCGGAGGGGGGACGGAGCGCGGGCGCGCCGGCTCCCTGCGGTCGCCGTCGGCCTCCCTGCGCGCTCGCGCTCCGCGCTCGGTCGCGGC
>CAIXRH010000269.1 GCA_903921785.1 uncultured Pseudomonadota bacterium | reverse complement strand
CGTTCTTCGGCCAGGGGCGGGCGCTCCCAGGCGTGGCCCTGGGTGAGCTCCCAGAGCGTGACCCCGAGCGCGTACACGTCGTTGGCCGGCGTGAGCGTGCCGCCGAGGAACTGCTCCGGCGCCATGAAGCGGGGGGTGCCGAACGCCATGGACTGCGTCTGCCCCTCGCGGTCGAAGTCGGCGCGGGCGACGCCGAAGTCGAGCACCTTCACCGCGCCATGGAGCGTGAGCAGCACGTTGGCCGGCTTGATGTCGCGGTGAATGACCCGGAGCGGGCGGCCGGTCTCCGGGCAGGGGGCGGACCAGCCCGCGTCCAGGGCCGCGGCGACGGAGCTGGCCGCCTCCACGGCGCAGGAGAGCGGCAGCGCCCCGAAGCTGCGGATCATCGTCGAGAGATCGACGCCCTCCACGAACTCCATCACCACCGCGGGGAGCCCCTGATGTTCGGAGAGGTCGTAGACCTGCACGATGTTGGGGTGCTGGAGCAGGCCGAGGAGCCGCGCTTCGTCCCGCTGGCGGGCGATGACGTCGGCAGGCGCGCCCGCCTCCTTCATCAGCTTCACCGCCACTCGTCGAGTGAAGCCGTCGCGCCCGCGCAGCCGCGCCAACCAGACCGTCCCGAAGCCACCCTGCCCGAGGGGACGGAGCAGCTCCAGCTCTCTCTGCACCATTGTTCGCGACCTTACCACGTACGGCGCGGGCTGTAGCTCACCCCAGGGCGTCGGGATGCGGTGCCCCTCTACCGGCTTCGGCGTTCACCCTGTCTCACGCCGATTTGGACTTCTTCGGTTTTTCGCGCTTGGGCTTGGAAGCGGGCGCGGCGCCACCGCCGCCGCCGCCACGGTCGAGGGCGAACTGCAGCGCGGTGCCGGCCAGGGCGAGCCCGCCGACGAGCCACACGTCGTGCGGGCGCTCCATCGCCCAAGCAATGCTCCAGGCGCCGACGAGGGCCGTGATCGGGCGGAGCAGCACGCGGTAGACGCTGGGGAACGCGAGCGCGCCGAGGATGAGCGCGCCGACGGTGACGTAGATCGGCGTCGCCCCGGGGCGGAACATCGGCCAGGCGAACCACGCGGTCGCCCCGAACAGCGCAGCGCCGCCTACCCGGATCGCGATGCCCTCCACGAAGTGGCAGAGGAGCGCGCCAGCCGCCGCCAGGACGATGGTGGTGACGATCGCGGTCATGCCGTCGAGGTGGGCGAGCTCCTTCACGACCGCCCCGAGGTAGACGCCGGCGAGAATCCCTGGGGCGAGCACGAGGAGTCGGTAGACCTTGGCGCCCCATCCCACCAGGACGATCCCGGTGAGGAGCGCGGGCAAGCGACCGTCGAGCAGGAGCGTGGACACCGGATCCGGGGCGTGGGGCAGCGGCATCGTCGCGATCTAACGTCCGAGCGCGATATGCAGCGTGGGCGAGGCGACGATGGAGTTCATGGGCTCGGGGATGATGACCGTGCTTTCGTGCGGGTGCTGCTGCCTCGCGGTGGTGATCCTGGTCGGCGTGGTCGCCGTGCTCGGCACGCGTCGTCGGGCTTCGGCGAGCGGCGGCGCGGGGGACACGCCGGCCGCGCCGGCCCGCGGCTCCTCCACCAACGCCCGGCTCACCTACATGGACGAGCCGCTGGCGAACGCCGGCGAAGCCGCCACCGTTCAGCTGCGCCCGCTCCCGAAGAGCGTGCCGCCGGCCCAGGGCGCGGGGCAGAGCGTAAACCGCTCGGTGCCGGTTCCGGACGGAACGGTGCCGCGTCCGGCTCCGCAGCCGCAGGGTGGCGCGTCCGGGGCGGCCACGCGCCCGCCGTCGCCCGCGCCGGCTGCGCCT
>CAIXRH010000268.1 GCA_903921785.1 uncultured Pseudomonadota bacterium | reverse complement strand
GGGCGTTTTGCACCTTCGTGCGTATGCGAAGAGCGGACGCTGGACCGAACTGGAGGGCACCGTGCTCGCCCACTGCCGCTGGCGTCCCACCGTGCGAAGTGCCCACCAGGGTGCCTGACCGGCTTTTGAGCATCGCGCCCGACGGTGGCTCCTCGACCACCGACGGTGCCGGGGAGCAGGCGGACGAAGCGCCTCCCGACCCTCGACACCCGCCTCGTCAGCCCCCCGAGAAGACCCGCAGCTCGCCGCCTTCGCCGCGGTCCGCCCACCGCGCGAGGAGCTCGGCCGCGCCGGCGCACACCCACAGCCGCGGCCCTTCTTTTCCTCGCAGCGGCGAGACGGCCGGCCCGCCCACCACCACCGTGGTCTGCTTCGGCGCGCTCCCGAGCACGGTGCGTGCCTGGCTCAAGACGACGTCGGCTTCGAGCGTGATCGCCGAGAGGCAGATGATGTCGGGCGCCTGCCCGGCCACGTGCGCGCAGAGGTCGGGGAGCGGCATGTCCGCCCCCAGCCACACCACGCGCCAACCCACCAGCGCGAGCTGCACCGCGACCGCCATGAGCGGCAGGTCGTGGCGTTCCTCGGGCAAACACGCACACACCACCCGGGGGCCCGCCCCGGCGCCGTGACCGACGCTCCGCAACATCGAGCCGTACGCCTCCCGCGCCACGCCGGAGACGAAGTGTTCCTGCGCCACCGAGATCTCCCCGATCTCCCACCGGTGCCCCACGTCGACCAGCGCGGGCTCCCAGACCTCGCGCAGCGCGTCCAGGAACGGGAGCTGCTCCACCCGGCGGAGGATCGGCGCCGCCGCGTCGCGGTCGAAGGCGATGAGGCTGTCCACGAGCGCGTGCACGAGGTCCCGCGGCGCGGCCCCGGCGGCGACCGCCGCGCCCACCACGCTCACCGGGGAGGGCCCGGGCCGAGGAACCCGGGTGATCGCCTCGGAGATCGCCACGCCCTGATCCACCAGGGACTTGAGCTCCTTGAGGTAGGCCACGTCGGCCTCCTCGTAGATCCGGTAGCCCGCCTCGGAGCGGCGCAGCTCCAGGAGGTCGTACCGCCGCTCCCACGCGACGAGCGTCGGTCGGGGGATGCCCGTGAGCTGCGCCACGGTCTTTACGCGGTAGGACACGGTCCGCTCGTCTCGGTCACGCCGGCCAGGGGGAGGTGCAGCTCCGTATCGCGAGCGGGGGCCGGGCCCCAGACCCGAGGATGCGCGAGCAAGAGAAGTCCGCGCACGAACGCGACCGCCAGGCCGACGCGGCCGAGCGAGGTACGCCTCGCCAACGCGGCCTCCCCGCGCCGAACCACCGCGTGGCCGATCGCGCGGTAGAGCGCCGCCGCCACGGCCACCGCGACCCGACCGCGGAGCGGGAGGTACCGCAGGCCGCCGAGCGCCGACGCGTAGTAACGTTCGGCGAGCGCGACGAGGTCTCCGGTGACGCCCACCACCGCGTCAGCCGGCGCCAGACCCGCGACGACCGCCTCGGGGGTCACTCCCCGACTCCGGAGGCGGTCGGCGGGCAAGTACACCCGGCCCCGCGCGGCGTCTTCGGTGACGTCGCGGGCCACGTTCGTCAGCTGCATGCCGATGCCGAGGTCGATCGCGGCCGAGCGGGCCCGCGGGTCGTGGGCGCCGAGCAGGCCGGCCATCATCAGCCCCACGGTGCCGGCGACGCCGTACGCGTAGCGGATGAGGGCGGCATCGTCGGGAATGCGCACGTCGGTGGCGTCGAGGGCGATGGTGTCGACCAGCGTCCACATCGCCTTCACCGGGAGCTGCCGTCGCAATGCCATGTGGTAGAACGCGCGCACCAGGGGCCGCGGGGTCCGCCGGCCGCCGAGCTCCTCCCGGAGCGTGGTGATCGCGGCCGTCGCCGCTTCGGGCGACGGCGCCTCGTCCACCAGATCGTCGGCTTCGCGGCAGAGAGCGTAGCAGACCGCGGCGTCGTCGGCGTCCGAGGCGTCGAGCAGCCGCGCGGCGATCCGGAACGACCGGGCGTGCTTCTGCAGCGAGGCCCGGGCGTCCGCGCGGACCTCCGCCTCCACGTCCGCCAGCGCGGGGAGCGCGCGCCTCACCGGGCGCACGAACCCCGCCGCTGCGGCGCTCACGCGACGCTCGCGAGGCGTCGGCCCGGCACCGGC
Organism: uncultured Pseudomonadota bacterium; assembly: GCA_903921785.1. GTDB lineage: Bacteria > Myxococcota_A > UBA796 > UBA796 > SXON01 > SXON01. Next base: position 9,289 of record CAIXRH010000268.1, on the reverse strand, counting down.
ACCTTGACTTCCGGCGGGGCGACCAGCCGCTCCAGCACCTTCGCGCTGTTGATCACGCCGGGCACGCCGGCGCCGGGGTGGGTGCCCGCGCCCACGAAGTACAGCCCACCCACGTCCTCGCTCTCGTTGTGGTAGCGGAACCAGGCAGACTGCTCCAGGCGGGGCTCGGGGCCGAAGGCAGCGCCGTCCCGGGTGCGGAGGCGACCCTCGAAGTAGCGCGGGTCCACCGAGAACTTGGTGGTGATCCGGCCGCGCAGCCCGGGCAGCATCCGCTGCTCCAGGTTCGCGAGGATGCTGTCTTCGTAGCGCGCCTGCTCCTTCTCCCAGTCCAACCCGCTGAGCTGGTTGGGCACCGGAGAGAGCACGTAGAAACACTCCTTCCCTTCGGGCGCCAACGAGGCGTCGGTGCGGGTGGGGGCGTGGATGTAGAGCGACATGTCCTCCGCGAGCTTGCGCTTGTGGAAGATGTCGTCGAGGAGCCCTTCGTACCGGGGCCCGAGCACGATGGTGTGGTGGGCGAGCTCGGGCCAGGTGCCCTCGGTGCCGAAGTAGGTCACCACGAGGCTCGGCGACTGCCGCACCTTCGCCACCTTCTTGTCGGTCCACGTGCTGCGGTGCTGCGGGTCGATGAGCTTGCTGTACGCCGTCGAGGGATCGCCGTTGCACACCACGCCGGCCGCCTCGATGACCTGGCCGTCGGCCAGCTCCACCCCGGTGGCCTTCCCGCCTTCCACGCGGATCTTCGTGACCGGAGAGTTCGTGCGCACCTCGACGCCCACCTCGTCGAGCACCCGCACGAGCGCGTCAACGATGGCGCCGGTGCCGCCCTTGGGGAACCACACGCCCCACTTCCGCTCCAGCCAGTGGATGAGCAGGTAGATCGAGGGGGCCGTGAACGGGTTGCCGCCGATGAGGAGCGGCTCGAAGGTGAGCACCTGGCGGAGGCGCTCGTCCTTGATGTGCTTGGCGACCATGCCGTACACCGAGCGCCAGCTCCCGAGCTTCACCATGTCCGGAACCACGCGGATCATGTCGGAGAGCCGGGAGAACGGCTGATCGGCGAGGCGGGTGTAGCCGACGTCGAACGTCTCCTGCGCCTGCTTGACCAGGCCGCGGTACCCGTCCACGTCGCGCGGGGACATCGCCTCGATCTGGGCGAGGAGCCGCTCGTCGTCGCCGACATAGTCGAAGTGGCCGCCTTCGTGGAAGAGCACGCGGTAGAACGGGTCCACCGGGACGAGCTCGTAGTAGTCGCGGGCGTCGCGGCCCAGGAGCGCGAAGAGCTCGTCGAGCAGGTAGGGCGCGGTGATGACGGTGGGGCCGGCGTCGAAGGTGAAGCCATCCTTGCGGAAGACGCTGGCGCGCCCGCCCGCCTGCTCGTTGGCCTCGAGCACGATGACCGGGTGACCCATGGCGCGGAGACGCACGGCGGCGGAGAGACCGCCGAAGCCGGCGCCGATGACGATGTAGGGTTTCATGCTGCGTTCCCCTGGAGGGTGGCGGAGGTGGTGGCGGTGCGGGCGGCGCGGAGCACCCGTTCGACGAGCTCCTCCGCCACGGCGGAGAGATCGGGGACCGCGCGGAGCGTGGGCTCCTCGCGGACCGCGTCGGCCCAGAGGCCGAGCTGGTCTTGAACGAAGGCGACCGCTCCCCCTGCGTGCAGGCGCTCCACGAGCGCCGCGACGCCCGCCGGATCGCTGCGGAGCGAGGGGGTACGGAGGAACGCCAACGTGGATCGTGCCTCCCCCGGGTGCAGGGCGAGGTGCGCGACGATGAGCGCGTTGATCTTCCCCTCGTGGAGGTCGGCGGCGCGACGGCCCTTGCCCTTCTCCAGGGAGAGGTCGAGGAGGTCGTCCTGGAGCTGGTAGAGCACGCCGGTGCGGGTGAAGGCCTCGCCCAGGGCGTTGGCGGTGCGCTCGTCCAACCCGGCGAGGATCGCCGCGCCCTGAACGGGGAGCCCGAGGAGCGCGCCGGACTTGCCCTCGGCGGCCCAGACCCAGTCCTCCCAGCACGGCTCGTCGAGGTCGGGCAAAGCCATCTCCTCCGACTGACCGCGCGCGGTGCGCGCCGCCGCCTGCGCCACCGCTTCGTAGAGCCGCGCCCGCGCCACCGGCGGCGCGTCCAGCTCGCCGACGGCGAGCATCGGCAGCATCAGCAGCAGGTCCCCGGCGTTGATCGCCTGGCCGACGCCGTGACGCGCCCATGCGGTGGGGCGGCCGCGGCGCTCACGATCCCCGTCCTGGATGTCATCGTGCACCAGGGTCGCGTTGTGGAGCAGCTCGCACGCGGCCGCCCAGGCCACGACCCGGCTGCGCTCCACGCCCAGCGCTTCGCCCGCGGCCAGCGCGAGGCGGGCCCGCAGCCGCTTGCCTCCGGTCCGCAACACCTCGGACGCAATGCCTCCCGCCACATCGAGGCGAGACCCCACCGCGAGCCGGAGCATGGTGGCCTCCACCTCGGCGAGGCCGGCGGCGGAGCACAGGCCGCGGCGGATGGGATCGCGGTTGAAGGTCGAGAGCTGCATGTTCACTCCACGCTTGACGGGTGATGGTGCAGAGTGTATACACAGTGCATCACCATTGCAACACAAATGTTGAACCCTGCCGCCCCCCGCCTCGCCCACACCCCCCCTGCCGGGCAGGGGGGCTTCGCGTGGCGGTACGTCGATCTGGTGGACGACACCGGGGGCGGCGTGGTGCTGATCTGGGGATGGGCGCTGCCTTTTCTCGCATCCCCCGCCACCGACGCGCCCGCGGACCACCCCGTCATCAACCTGGTCGTGTACCAGGGCGGGGTGCCCACGTTCTACCATTTGCAGCGGTTCGACCCCGCCGCGGTGCGGGCCGTGCCCGGCGGCTGGCGCTTCGGCGACAACCTGTTGCAAAGCGAACGCGAGGGAGATGGCTGGCGGGTGCGAGCGGTGCTCGACCTCCCGGTCGCCGGCGCCGCCGGGCGGGCGCGGGCAGAGCTGCACCTGCATGGACCGGCCGCCTTCGGGCACCCCGGCCAGGGGGGACCCCACGCGTGGTCGGTGCTCTCCACGCCCGCCTCGGCGACGTTCAGCCTGGAGTGTCCCGGGATCGCCCCGATCGCGATGGTGGGGCGCGGCTACCACGACGAGAACCACTGCGAACGCCCGCTCACCGCGTTGGGCATCCGCGAGTGGGCGTGGGGGCGCGTGGCCGAGCCCGAAGCGGAGCGCATCCACTACTCGGTGATGGGCAGCGGCGAGCCCGTGTCGCTGGACGTCACGGCGTGGCCGTCGGGTCGGCTGGAATTCGGCCGGGTAAACACCTTCTCCGGAGAGGGGCGGGTGGGCGGCACCTGGGGGTTTTCGGCGCCCCAGCGCCTCCAGGTCAACGAGCAGGCGCTCAGCGCGGGCGCGCCCGTCGACGAGAGCTCCTTCTACCTTCGCTTTCCCCTCACCTCCCCTCGTGGGCGCGGTTGGGGCGAGCGAGTCCGGCCGGCCGCGATCGGCTCGCGCTGGATGCAGCCGATGGTGCAGCTCTGCGTCACCGGCCCGGACGACGGAGGCTCGTTCCTGCTTCCCTGGTTCTCCGGCCCGCGCGCGACGCGCCTCGCCCGGCTCGGGCCCTGGTGGCGCCGATGACCGCCTGGCTGTGGATGCCGGCCTTTTTGCCCCTGGCGATCACCCTGATCAACGTGCTGGCGTGGCGTCGTCCGCGGCCCGGTGCCCGTCCGACGGGCTTGGTGAGCGCGCTGGTCCCCGCCCGAAACGAAGCCGAGAACATCGACGAATGCCTGGCCGCGCTCCTCACCACCGACGTGGACGAGGTGCTCGTCCTCGATGACGCCTCCACCGACGACACGGCGGCGCGGGTGGAGGCCTGGGCGGCGCGTGACGCGCGGGTCCGTCTCCTTCGCGGCCAGGGACCTCCCCCAGGCTGGTTCGGCAAGGCCGCGGCGTGCGAAGCGCTCCGCCGCGCCGCGCGCGGCGAGTGGCTCCTCTTCGTGGACGCGGACGTCCGGGTGGAGCCCGACGTCCTCCGCCGCCTCGGCCCCGCCACGGTGGACCTCGTCACCGCGGTGCCCCGGCAAGAGGCGATCGGGCCGGTGGAACGGCTGGTGATCCCGCTCCTGCACCTCACCTATTGCAGTTGGCTCCTCCTCCCGACCGTACGTCGGTCCCGAAACCCGGCGGTGCTCGCCGCCAACGGCCAGCTGATCTTCGCCCGCCGCGACGCCCTGGCGCAGCTCGACGGGTTCGCCCCCGTACGCGCCGCCGTCGTGGACGACATGGCCCTGGTGAAGGCGGCCCGCCGCGCCGGCCTCGCAGTGGACTTCCTCGACGGCACCGAGCTCGCCCGATGCCGGATGTACCGGGACGGCCCGGCGGTGATCGACGGCTTCTCGAAGAACCTGTACCCCGGGATCGGCGGGACGCCCTTCGCCCTCGCCGTGGTGCTCGTGCTCTACGTCTCGACGCTCCTGCTCCCGTGGCTGGCTGCCCCTTGGTCCCCGTACGCCTGGCTTGGGATCGCTGCAAACCTGATGCAGCGGACGCTGCTGGCGGTGCGCTTCCGCCACGACGTCCGCGACGTTCCGCTGCACCCGCTGAGCATCGGCCTCTTCGTCTACATCGCCCTCCGCTCCGCGTGGTGGTCCTGGCGGGGCAAGGGATCCTGGCGCGGACGTCCGGTGGCCGCGTGAACGCCCACCTCGCCCGAATCGGGCGCATGTACGCGGCGTGGCGCGTGAAGCGCGATCTCGACGGCCTCCACGTCGCCGGGGTCGACGAGCTCCGCGCCCAATTGGACGCCGGGCCGCTCCTCGTCGCGGCGAACCACGTCGGCTGGTGGGACGGCATGGCCGCGCTGGCGCTCGGCCACGCGATCGGCGCCGAGGTCGCGTTGGTCGCCCGTGCGGAGACGCTCCAGGCCAACCCGTGGATGGCGACGGTCGGCGTGCTGCCGCTCCACGGGGGGCTCGGGCTCCGGGCATCCGCGCGGCGGGTGGGCGAGTTCCTCGATCGCCCCAACCGGATGGTCTGGTTCTTCCCCCAGGGCCGGCAGCGCCCCGAGTCGGTCCGGCCGCTGGGCTTCCAGCCGGGGATCGCGGCGTTCGCCCGGGCCACGGGCGTGCCCGTCGTCCCCGCCGCGCTCGCCTACCCCTTCCGCGAGCTCGAGGTCCCGGCGGCGGCGCTCGCCTTCGGCCGGCGCACCCCGGCCGAGCCCGCCGCACTCGAAGCCGCCGTGCTCGACCGCCTCGCCGCCATCCACCGGTGGGCAGACGGTGCGGCGAACCCCGACGATCTCCCGTTCCTCCCCGTGCTCGCGCCGCGGCGCACCCCGCAACAGGCCGGCATCGGGGCCCGGCTCCTCACCCAGGTGACGCGATGAACCAACCCACGCTGCAGGTAGCCGTGGTCGGCGCGGGCCTCGGCGGGCTCTGTGCCGCGATCTCCCTCGCGTCCCGCGGGGCCAACGTCGATCTCTTCGAAGCCGCGCCCGTCGCCGGTGGCAAGGCGGGGACGGTGTGCATCGACGGCGTACACGTCGACACCGGCCCGTCGCTGCTCACCCTCCCCGAGGCCTTCGACGCCGCGCTCGCCCCCGCGGGCGTCACGCTCGCCGACCTCGTGACGCTCGTGAGGCCCGACCCCGCGTTCTGCTACCGGTGGCCTGACGGAGTGGAGCTCCCGGTCTTCATCGAAGCGGAGCGGACGCTTCAGAGCGTACGCCGCGTGCTCGGCGACAGCGCCCGCGCCCAGCTCGCCGACTTCCTGGCCTACGCCGCCCGTGCGTGGGAGATCGGCGCGCCCCGGTTCATCTTCGCGCCCGGCGTGGACCTCACGGAGCTCTTCTCGCCCCGCGCCCTCGCCGGGCTCGCCGCCCTGGATCCGTTCCGCACGATGGAGGCCGCGATCACCAACCGGGTCCGCGAGCCCCATCTCCGCGACCTGCTCCGCCGCTACGCCACCTACAACGGCTCGCACCCCGGCCGCGCCCCGGCGACCCTCAACTGCATCGCCCATGTGGAGCTCGCCCTCGGCGGCTTCGGCGTCCAAGGTGGAATCCACGTCCTGATCGACGCGCTCGTGGCGCTCGCCAGGCAGCGCGGAGTCACGTTCCACCTCGGCACCCCGGTGACGCGCCTCCGCACCGCGGGTCGACGAATCGTCGGGCTGGAGGTGGAGGGCGCCACCCACGACGCCGACGCCGTGATCTGCAACGCCGACGTCGGGCACCTCACCGCGACGCTCCTCCCCGGCGGCGCCAGCGGACTTCCCGCGACCGTGGAGCCCTCGCTCTCCGGGTGGACGGGGATTTTCCGCGCGAGCGGCACCGTCACCGCGGCGCACACGGTGCTCTTCCCGGCGAACTACCCCGAGGAGTTCACGGACCTCTTCGAGCGGCGCCGGCCGCCCGCCGACCCCACGGTCTACGCCTCGGCGCCGGCGGTGGCGCACGGCGGCGACCGATGGTCCGACGCCCAGCCCTTGTTCACCATGATCAACGCCCCAGCCGGCTGGAACGGGACTTGCGACGAGCTCGCCGCGCTCGCTCGCGCCCGCCTGATGGCGGCGGGGATGATCGCCGAGGCCGATCCCCTGCCCTGGACCCGCACGCCGCGGGAGCTGGCCGCCCGGTTCCCGGGCAGCCAGGGTGCGATCTACGGCAGCTCCAGCAACGGGATGTTCGCCGCCTTCAAACGTCCGCCCAACCGCCTCAGCGGCGTGCCCGGGCTGTACCTCGCCAGCGGCAGCGCCCACCCCGGCGGCGGCATGCCGCTTTGCGCGCTCTCCGGGAAGAACGCGGCGGACGCCTGCCTCGCCGACGCGGGACGCCGATGACCGAAGCCCCCGCCGCCATCGTCGACTTCATCGGCGAGTGGACGCTCGACGTCACCCTCGTCACCCGCGCCGAAGTGCCGGTGCTCGGCGACTTCGTCACCCGCACGCGCTCGATCGCCGCGGTGCGGCTGGAGGTCCGCGACGGGCGGCTGTGGCAGTCCCAGCGGGTCTGCTCCTCGACGCTCAACGACGGGCGAGGGATCGTGCGCACGCTCATCCCGCCGACCTTCATCGCGGCCCTCCCAGTGGCGAGCTTCCCCGTGACGCTCAACCCCACCGCCGAAGGCTGGAGCTACGCCGCCGACTTCGGCCGTCAGGTGCTCGGCTGGGACGGCATCGGAACTCTCCCCACGGCGGCCGAGCCCACCCGCCTCCGCGACGATGACGGCGATGGGCACCCGGGCGTGACCGTCCGCGTGGAGGCGCCTTTCGTCGGGACCGGCGAGGTGTACGTCGTCCAGGCCGGCCGCACGCTCGTGACCGGCGCCTGGGACGGCGCGGCCATCCGCGGCACGGTGACCGTTCCGGAGCTCGCCCAGTCGGTGGTCGGCGCGTCGAGCAAGATGCTGCTGCATGGCCCCACGGTGACCCCGGCCGCCGACCCGGGCTGGTTCCGCCTCACCCCGGGTGCGCCGGCGGGGTGCGCGGCGCCGCGCGCGGGGTAGTCCAGGCGACGACGTACCGGAGTGCCGCCGCTATCGGCAGGAATACCTTTGGTTCCCCCTCCCGGCCCTCCTACGCCTGGCCCACTCCAGGCGTCGCGAGCCCAATGTGGGCCAGCCCAATGTGGGCCAGCCCAATGTGGGCCAGCCCAATGTGGGCCAGCCCAATGTGGGCCAGCCCAATGTGGGCCAGCCCCATGTGGGCCAGCCGGGACCGGCGTCGCAGCGACCGCAGGGGAGGGGGCCGGAGGCGGGCGGGAGGTGCGGATGGGGCCGGGCGGCCGAGGTAGGGGCCATCTGGGTGAGGTGTGCGCGCGTCCCGCCCTCGGCGCAGCGTCGCCTTCGGGCCGGCCGCGGGGAACGACGCTCATCGGGCCGGGTGGTCGGCCAGCCAATCGTCGAGGTAGCCGCGGCGGGCCTCGACGAAACGACGCAGGTCGTGCAGGTAGGATGGGTAGGTGGCCTGGTCGTAGTAGCGGTGGGGGTCCTTGGCGCTCCCCTCGGCGGTCTGGGCGATCATCTCGTCGAGCGCGGTGAGCATCTCGGGCGTCCCGTAGCCGGCCGTCGACGTGGCGACGTGCTCGACGAAGGCGGCGTAGCCCTCGTCGGTGGCGAGGATCTGGTTCATGTGCTCGGTGTACTCGGGGTAGATCGGAGCGTCCGGCACGATGTCGTAGCCCAGCCAATCGAAGGCGGCGTCCATGTCCCAGGGCATCCAGAGGAAGCCGCGCTCCGGGTGGTCGTACAGGTCGTCGTTGTGACCGGCGCACCAGTTACCCGTCGCCGTCGGCGAGCACGGCCTCGGCGGCCCACGCGGCGAGCCACCGTTCCTCGTCGCCCATGGGGGTGGTCGCCGCCGGGTCGAAGTCCGACCAGGAGGCGGTGATCCGAGTGTAGTCGATCGCTTCGCCTTCGTGGTTCTGGAGCTCCACACCGTACTTCCAAAGGTAGCCGTCGGCGTTGTCCTTACCGAAGTTGCGTTCGAGGCACTCGCGGTCCATCTCCTCCCCGTGGGCGTAGAGCCGGAAGAGCTCGCCGTTGATGCAGGGCAGCGCGTTGTTGGTGCAGACGGCGGCGATGCCGGCGCGGTGCAGGCACCCGTTCGCGCGCCGGTCCTTGAGGACGGTGGGCTCGTAGAACGGCGCATCGAGGGCGACCTTCCGCTCTCCCTCCACTCGGGCGTCTTCGTCCACGTTGTCGAAGGCGAGGACGAACTTCAGCTTGTCGCCGATCCAACTTCCGGCGGTGTTGCCCTTGAGCCGGATCTGGGCGTCGGGCACCTCACAGCGTCACGTCGTAGACCGGCAGGCGGTCCCTGGGCGAAGAGCGGGCTGCAGCCGAAGTCGTCGTCAGGCGGGAGGTCGCCCGTGTCGCCCCGGTCGTCGGGCCGGGAGCGGAGCTCACTGCCGGCGTCGTCTTCCGTTCGGAGCGGGGTGACGGAGGCGCTCGGGTCGCTGCCGCGGGCGCTCACAACTCGTCGAGGTTCCCGAACCTCCGGGCGTTGTGAGCGGCCGCGGCGGCGATCGCGGCCTTCCGGAGAGCGCTGACGCCCACCGGCGCTCACACGTCGCCGAGGTGGAGGCAACCGCCGCCACCTGTGAGCGGCTCGCGGCCTCCAGACGCTCACAACTCGTCGAGGTTCCCGAACCTCCGGGCGTTGTGAGCGGCCGCGGCGGCGCGCGCGCCCTCACGGAGGCCACCGACGCCCGCCGACGCTCACACGTCGCCGAGGTCGGGGCAACCGCCGCCACTTGTGAGCGGCTCGCGGCCTCCAGACGCTCACAACTCGTCGAGGTTCCCGAACCTCCGGGCG
>CAIXRH010000267.1 GCA_903921785.1 uncultured Pseudomonadota bacterium | reverse complement strand
CTCCGGCCGACGGCGGCAGGACCCAGCGCCAACGCCGACCATGCCGGGGAGCCCCGTCGCCGACAGGGCGTGTCGCGGAACCCCACGGCCCCCCGCGCCGCGTTTGGCCGGGCGAGCTGGATCATGGTCGTTCGGTATCAGTCGGCGGGCATGGCGGGGCGCGGCGCTTCCGCCCGCACCAGCCACGCGGCGCACGCGCTGGCCAGGACGGCCGCGGCCGCCAGGAACTCGAAGATTCCCGCCGAGCCCAGGCTGTGCCGGGCCCACCCCGCGAGACCCGCTCCGACCAGCGCGCCGAAGCCATAGGTGGCGGCCGCCCACAAGGCCTGCGCCGAGGCGGAGATTTCACGCGGAGCCGACTGCTGCATGCGCTGGACTCCGCTCAGCCAGAACGCCCCGAAGCCGATGGCGTGGAGCGCCTGGGTTGCGACGAGCAAGACCGGGTCGTGTAGCGTCGCGGTGAGGATCCACCTGGGGATGCCGGTGAGTGTGGCCAGGAGCAGTCCGCGCGCAGGGCCCATTCGCCCGAGCACCCGTGCCGCGCTGGCCATGAGCAACATCTCACCGGTAACGCCGACGGCGATCGACGCGCCTGCCACCGGATCAGGGAGTCCCAACGCCCGGATATGTACCGAATAAAACGTGTCGTACACCGACATCGTCATCGCCTGGAGGGCGCCGGCGGCGAGCAGGGGAACCAGGAAACGTTCGGCGGCCAGGGCCCGTAGTGCGGGCAGGATGGGTGCCGGGCCCCCCTCGCCGCGCCAGGGGAAGGCGAAGGAGGTGGCGGCGGCGCCGAGCAGGGTGGCGTCCGCCAGCAGGTGAGGGGGGAGGCCGATGCGGGACGCGAGGCTGGCCACGGCCACGCCGGCGAGGAACCCGAAGCTGCCCCACAAGCGCACCCGTCCGTAGTCGCTGCTGGGACGACCGGCGTCCGCCAGCTCCCGAAGGACGAAGCTGTCGAGGATGGCCCCGATCGGGGCGCGGATCGCGGAGAAAACGAACAGCGTGATCGCTACCGTGGCCACGTCGTCGGTCCGGGCGAGCGCCATTCCGGCCACCGCGCTGGCCACCGAGGCCAGGCGGAGGATGGCCCCGCCGAGCCGGTATCGATCCGCCACGAACGCCCAGAGTGGCGCCGCGACCAGTCGGCCGGCGGGCAGCATGGCCATCAGGAGCCCGATCGTGAGCCCGTCGAGACCAGCGGCCTCCAGCCGCCCCCCCAGCAGCGGCAGGAGCGCCGCCATCGAGCCCAGCTGCAGGGCGTAGAACACGCGATGGGGGGTCAGGCGCACCGGCCGGCATCTATCCACGCGATCGTCACCCCGCCTCGCGGCGCGGGACGCTAAACTGGAGACCTCGCCGGACGTCCATGCGTACCACGACCCTCCTGCTGTTGAGCGCCTTCACCCTCGCCTGTCGCGAGGAAGGCTCCACGAAGTTCCTTCAGGACGTAGACGAGGACGGCGTCAACGAGAACGACGACTGCGACGACGAAGATCCGCGGATCGGCGCCGCCGTCACGTACTACGCCGACGCCGACAAGGACGGCCACGGCGACCCGTCCACGGGGGACTCCGCGTGCACCCGTCCGGAGGGCTTCGCCGAGGTCGGCGACGACTGCGACGACGGCAACGCCGCGATCTTCCCCGGTGCCGACGACGTCTGCGACAAGCTCGACAACGACTGCGACGGCACGGTCGACAACGGCCTGGAGTCGACCGCCTGGTACACCGACGCCGACCGGGACGGCTACGGAGACGACGCCTCGATCCTGTACGACTGCACCCAACCGGACGGTCTGGTGGACGTCGGCGGGGACTGCAATGACGCCGATCCGGCCTACAACCCGGGCGCGACGGAAGAGGACTGCGAGGACCCCAACGACTACAACTGCGACGGTTCGGTCGGCTTCGCAGACAACGACGCGGACGGCTTCGCGGCGTGCGAGGAGTGCGACGACGGGGACGCCGCGGTGAACCCTGGAGCGTCGGAGGTCTGCGACGGCGTGGACGACGACTGCGACGGCCTCGTTGACGACGCCGACTACCCGGTCGACACCACGGACGGCACGCTCGTCTATGCCGACCTCGACGGGGACGGCTTCGGCGACCCGAACAGCCCTGCCACCTATTGCGATCCTGGCCCGGGATGGGTCCAGGACAACACCGACTGTGACGACGCTCGCTACGACATCAACCCTGGTGCAACCGAGGTCTGTAACGGAACGGATGACGACTGTGACGGCCTGATCGATGACGCGGACGACAGCCTGGACGCGGCGTCTGCCGCTACGTGGTACACCGACGCGGATGGCGACGGGTACGGCGACGACAGTCTCGCCACTTCCGCCTGTGAAGCGCCCGCGGGCACCGTGGCGCTCGGCGGCGACTGCAACGACGCGGACACCGCCTACAATCCCGCCGCGGTGGAGTCGGACTGCACCGATCCGAACGACTACAATTGCGACGGGAGCACCGGCGTCGTGGACGGCGACGGCGACGGCTTCGTCGCCTGCGAGGAGTGCGACGACACCAACGCCGCGGTCTACCCGGGCGCCGCGGAGGTCTGCGACGGCGTCGACGACAACTGCGACGGTACGGTGGACGAAGCGACGGCGACCGACGCCGCCACCTGGTACGCGGACGCCGACGGCGACTCCTTCGGCGACGCCGGCTCGACGGCTCTCGGCTGCGCCGCGCCGGTCGGCTACGTGGCGGACGCCACCGATTGCGACGACGCCGCGGCGGACGTGAATCCGGCCCAGACGGAGCTTTGTAACGGCGTCGACGACGACTGCGACGGCGCGATCGATGAGGCCGGCGCCGGCGGCGCCACCGACTGGTACGCCGACGCCGACGGTGACCGCTACGGGGATGCCGGGGTGAGCGTCACCTCGTGTACGGCGCCCGCCGGGTACGTCGCCGATGGCACGGACTGCGACGACACCTCCGCCGCGGTCAGCCCGGCCGCCACCGAACTCTGCAATACGATCGATGACAACTGCGATGGAACGATCGACGAGGACGCCGCGGTGGACGCGTCGAACTGGTACGCCGACACGGACGGCGACACCTACGGCGACGCGGCGTCTTCCGTGGTCGATTGTGACCAGCCGGCGGGCTACGTCGCCGACAGCACCGACTGCCTCGACAGCGACGCGTCCGTCCACCCGGGGGCCGTCGAGACCTGCGATTCGGTCGACCAGGACTGCGATGGTGTCGTGGACGACGAGGCGGTCGACGCCGGGCTCTGGTACGCTGACGCCGACGGCGACACCTACGGCGATCCTGGCAGCGTCTCCAAGAGCTGCGCTGCGCCCGCGGGCTACGTGGCGGACAGCTCCGATTGCGACGATGGCGACGCGGCGGTGAGCCCCGCCGGCACGGAGGTCTGCAACTCCGTCGACGATGATTGCGACGGCCTCGTCGATGACGGCGTGGGCTCGATCTGGTACGGCGACGCGGACGGGGATGGCTACGGCGACGCGGGGCTCACCACCACCTCCTGCTCCTTGCCCGCCGGCTTCTCGTCCGACTCCACCGATTGTGACGACACCCGCGCCTCGGTCCACCCGCTCGCCACCGAGAGCTGCAACGGCCTCGACGACGACTGCGACGGCTCCGTGGACGAAGCCGGCTCCACCGGGAGCACCACCTGGTACGCCGATACCGACGGCGACGGCTACGGGGACCCTTCCGTCAGCACCGCCAGCTGTTCGGCCCCCGTCGGCTACGTGGCGAGCTCCACCGACTGCGAAGACGGCGACGCCGCCATCAGCCCCGCCGACGCCGAGGTCTGCGACACGGTCGACAACAACTGCGATGGGAACAAGGACGAAGGCAGCGTCTGCCCCTGCACGACCGACGAGTACGGGGGCCATGCGTACATGTTCTGCACGTCGGGCCTCGCCGTCGCTGCTGCCCGCACGTCCTGCCTGACGTACGGCTACGATCTCGTCGCCATCAACGACGATCCCGAGAACACCTGGGTCGCCAGCACGGCCTACACCTTGTACCTGGGCAAGTGGTGGACGGGCTACGCCGACACGGTCACCGAGGGCACGTGGTTGTGGTCCAACGGGGACACGTCGACCTACACCAACTGGCATTCGGGCGAGCCGAATGACTCCGGTCACAACGAAGACTGCATGCAGCTCGGCCGGTGGACGACCGACTACTCCTGGAACGACGAGACCTGCACCGACACGTTCCGCTACATCTGCGAGGAGTAGGGCGGCACGTGGGCGCGCGTGCGGGTTAGCGGGGCGGGCCCCCGAGGACCCCCATGGTGCGCCTGAAGTCGTACGTCGCCGGCCGCTGGTTCGATGGCTCCGGTACCCCCGCCCGTCTGGTGAACCCCGCCTCGGAAGAGGTGATCGCTGAGGCCACCAGCGAGGGCCTGGACTTCGGCGCCGCGCTCGACCACGCACGCGCCGCCGGCGCGGAGCTGCGGAAGCTCTCCTGGGCCCAGCGCGCGGCGCTGATCAAGGGCGTCCAGAAGCTCTTCCACGCCAACCGCGAGGAGCTCCTCGACCTCGCGCAGCTCAACGGCGGCAACACCCGCGGCGACGCGAAGTTCGACGTGGACGGCGCCATCGGCACCCTCGGTGCCTACGCGGCGACCGGCGAGGCCATGGCCGCGAAGCTGGGGGATCGCCCGTGGATCCTCGACGGCGAGCTCGCCCAGCTCACCCGCGCCCCCCGCTTCGGCGGTCAGCACCTCTGGCTCCCCCGCCCGGGCGTCGCGGTGCACATCAACGCCTTCAACTTCCCCGCATGGGGCACCTTCGAGAAGGCGGCGGTGGCGTGGCTCGCGGGCGCCCCGATCATCTCCAAGCCGGCCACCGCCACGGCGCTGGTCACCTTCCGCATGACCGAGCTGCTCGCGCAGAGCGGGCTGCTCCCCGAAGGCGCGTTCCAGCTCGTCTGCGGCTCAACCGGCGACCTCCTCCGGCGCCTCGGTCCGCAGGACTCCCTGGCGTTCACCGGCAGCAACGCCACGGGCGCGATGCTCCGCAACACCCCGGGCTTCGCCGAGCGTGGCGTCCGCGTGAACGTCGAGGCGGATTCGCTCAACGCTGCGCTGCTCGCGCCGGACGTGGAGATCGGCTCCGAGCTCTGGAGCACGGCGGTGCGCCACGTCGCCACCGACATGACCCAGAAGGCCGGACAGAAGTGCACGGCCATCCGCCGGGTGATCGTCCCCGAGCCGCTCGTCGAGGCCTTCGAAGAGGCGCTCCTGGAGCAGCTCGCCGCCACGACCGTGGGCAACCCGCTCGTCGACGGCGTCACCATGGGTCCGGTCAGCACCGCCTCCCAGCTCCGCGACGTGCTCGCCGGCATCAACACCCTGGCGGCGAACGGTCGGTTCATCACCGGGAATGGCCAGCGGGTGGACGGCAAGGACGCCCCGGTGGGCAAGGGCTTCTTCGTGGCGCCGACCGTCATCCGCATGGAGAGCGCGGCGGCGGGCGCTGTGCACGACCTCGAAGTGTTCGGTCCGAACGTCTCGATCCTCCCCTACGACGGGTCCGCGTCCGAAGGCGCGGCGGCGCTCGCCCGTGGCCAGGGCAGCTTGATGTCCACCGCCTACAGCGACGACCGCGCGTGGCTCGGCACCGTTCTGGTTGAGGCATCTCCCTGGCTCGGTCGCTTCATGCTCACTTCTTCCAAGGTCGCCGATCAGGTGTCGGCGCCGGGGATGGTGCTGCCGTCGTGCATCCACGGCGGGCCGGGGCGGGCGGGGGGCGGCGAGGAGCTCGGCGGGGAGCGCGGGCTCAGCTTCTACATGCAGCGCACCGCCGTTCAGGGCGACCGGGTGATCCTCGGGAAGCTCCTCGGCATCGAGGGGTAGCGGCCCCTCCGCGACACCCCGCCGCGTCCTTTTTTCCGATCCCGCCATTTTTTGTCCGGCTGGCGGCGTAAGGTGAATGGGCCGGCGCCGTTCGTTGCGGCGCTGGGCGAGGTGGTGATGCGTACGTGGAAGAAGGTCCTGATCGGGCTGCTCCTCTTGGGGGCTTCGGCGGTGGTCACCTGCGTGGGGCTCCTCGGTCCCTGCTGGCGCACGCTGTTCAAGGATGGCGTCATGGTCGAGCGGTGCCCGGCCGGCGTGCTGCCCTACCTCTCGGTCAGCGCCTCGGGGCTGGGTCGCGGCGTCCGCGGCTCGGTGTACGTGCAGGGGCTGGGCCAGCTCTACGACGAGCAGCTCAACCCGATCGATATCCGCCCGCTCCGGCGGATGTCCCCCTCCTTGTTTCTGGTCGATCCGGCGGGGAAGGAGTCCCCGCTGGAGCCCGAGAAGGGCTGGACGGCCGACGGCTCCGGCGGCATGTCCGCATCCGTGTTTCTCCCGAAGGATATCCCGGACGGCGACTACCTCCTCCGGGTGAAGGCCAACGTCCCCAGCGCAGACCTCGTGCAGGACGCGCCCCTGCCGCTTTACCGCCCGGCGCTCGAGCACCTGCTCACCGACGCGCCTCTCTACAAGCCGGGGCAGACCGTCCGCGTGCGCGCCGTGGTGCTCGAGGCCGGCTCCCTGGCCCCCGCCGAAGGTCGCCCCGGCCGCTGGCAGTTCTTCGACCAGTCGGGCGAGCTGGTCTACGAGGAAAAGGGCGCAACCGAGGCAATGGGCGTGGTCTCCACGACCTTCCCCCTCCCGGAGGACGCGGAGCCGGGTCTCTGGTCCGCCTCGTTCCTCAGCGGCGAGCTCACCACCCGCCGCACCTTTGAAGTCCGCCCGTTCCGCCTCCCGCGCTTCACGGTGGCGCTCACCCCCGCGAAGTCGTGGTGGGGCAAGGCCAGCCAGCCCACCGTGAAGGGTGTGGCCCGGTACGCCTCCGGCGCGGCCGTCCGCAACGCAGACGTGCGGCTCAAGCTCTGGCCGGTCGGCGACTGGCCGCCCCCGAGCGCGTGGCTCGAGGAGGTCGTCACCCGTACGGACGCCCAGGGTGCCTTCACCTACGCCCTCCCTGCCATTCCGGAAGACCTCGTCGGGAAGGTCACCCTCACCCTGAGCGCTACGGTCACGGAGGAGGCCGGGGAGTCCGCGTCGGGGAGCACGTCGCTGTTGCTGAGCGAGGATGCGATCGCCGTGGAGGCGGTCACCGAGCTCGCCGACGGCCTGGTCGCCGACACCAACAATCGCCTCTATCTGCGGGTCACCACGCCCGACGGCGCGCCGCTGCCCAACGCCAAGGTGCACCTGCGCCGCGAGTGGGACCCTCGGGATCCCGGCGTGGATGCCGCTACGGACGCCGACGCGGTGGCCCGCGTTCAGGTCGACCCAGGCCAGCCGGTCACGGTCACCGAGCCCGCGTTGCCGATCCGTCCCCCCGCTCCGCCCGCGCCGATCGAGCTGGGCGAGCTCACCGACGTCACGGACGGGGGCACCGATCTCGAGCTTCGCCAGGCCGCGGATCGCCTCCGGGTGGCCTGGGCGCCCTGCGCCCGCTTCGTGGACGGAGGCATCTCCGACTCGGTGACCTTCCGCGTCAGCGGTGG
This sequence comes from uncultured Pseudomonadota bacterium, assembly GCA_903921785.1. Taxonomy (GTDB): domain Bacteria; phylum Myxococcota_A; class UBA796; order UBA796; family SXON01; genus SXON01. The sequence continues at coordinate 27,847 of CAIXRH010000267.1, read as the reverse complement.
CCGAGTGGACGGAGTGTGGGCCGACAACCTCCCGGGGTACGTGCTCACCTGCCTTCGCCAGAACGCCGGCGGCGGCATCGCGGTGCGCGGCAGTCGGGTGGTGAGCGGCTCGCTCACGCTCAACGATCCGGGTGGTCCCTCCCTCAGCGCCGACGTGTCCACGTTCTCCGGCGTCGCCGAAGTGACGGACCCGTTGCTCGACGCGGTGCATCTCGCTCGCGGGTGTGCCTCCTCCACAGTTGGCGGCGACCTTCCGGCGGCGTGGTTGTGGGAGACGACCCCCGGCAGTCGGGCCATCCGGGTGTCCGAGGTGCGCCACGAGGGCGAGGCGGGTCTGGCGACCACGGCAGCGTGTGTCAGTCGGGCGCTCTCGGGCGTCACCCTCGAATCCCCAGCGGACACCGCCGCCGCGGGGCTCGTCTCCGTCAGCTCCTTCGAGGGTAGCTCCGACGAAGCGTCGCGCACCAGCCCCGCTTCCTGGCCGGGCTTCGCGTACCTGGTGAAGGTGGAGGGCGTCGGTCAGACGACGCTGCGCATGCACGAGGGCACCGTGCCCGACCTGCGGCTTCGGTTCTCTGAGGTGGTCGTCGCGCCGGGGGATGAGGTTCAGCTCACCGCGGTGCGCGGCCCCGGCTTCACCGGCTGGTTCCCCGACGGCTTCTCGCTCATGCAGGGCGACCGGTTGATGGTGAAGTTCCCCTTCGATCCAAACAACCGGGCGGGCACCCTCACCATCCCGCCAGACGCCTCGGGCTTCGGCACGGTCGAGTGGCAGGGCGCGAAGGCCGTCCTGTACGTCCGCCCGAAGGCGGAGCTGCACGTGGCGCTCACCAACCCCACGGCCTGGACGCCGGGCGGCGAGGGCTCGCTCACGGTCACGACCACCAACCATGGCTCGCCCACGGCGGCGGGGGTGACCATCAGCGGCGTGGACTCGACGATGTCCGCCTTGGCCACGCTCCCAGCGCCGGATGACTGGGCGGGCACCACGGTGCTCGCGACCAGCGACTCCCCGGCGTTCGGGGTTTTGGACGCCAAGGCCCTCCAGACCGGCCAGATCCAGGGGGACTTTGCCCTGCAGGCTACCGTGCTCCGCATCTCGGGCCTGCCGCCCACCTCGCCAGCGGCGGACAGCGTGACCACCTCCGCGTCGGGCACGCCCGACGTGGAGACGCCGCTCTCTGCGAGCTTCTATGCCCAGTATGCGGAGCTGCGTACCGCCGAACGGGCGTGGGAGAAGTCCGCTGCGGCCAGCGACCTGATGACCGCCGAACGCATGGTGCGCCTCTGGGAGGAGACCCTGGCGAAACACCCGGCCACCGACCCCTTCGGTCGGCCCCTGCATCTGAGCGCGCTGCCTGGCGATCTACAAGCGCTGGTCGATCCGCGGGTGGTCGTCGCGGATGCGAGCCACCTGCCCGAGGATGTGGAGAACTGGTCGGTGTACGTCGCGACGGAGGCCCCATGAACGCCCGTTTCAGTCTGCTGCTCGCGCTCGTCTCCTGCGCGGACATGTCCCGCTCCGAGAAGGAGGCGCCGATGAGCCCCTCGGTCGCCCCGATGCAGGAGGAGGCGCCCAGCGGCGGCTTCGGCGCCCGGGGGTCGGGGATGGGCGGCGGCGGTGCCGCGCCCGGGCTGGGCGGGATGGGCCGCAAGATGGACGAGATGGATGGCGTGGCCATGGACAAGGCGGTGGGGATCACGAGGGCGGAGGTCGCTGCGGCCCCTACGGAAGCGCTCAACGGCGCGGAGAAGGACAAGGAGTCCGCCGAGCCGGCCCCCACCCGGAGCTGGTTCCCGGAGAGCTTCTTGTGGCTTCCGTCGGTCCAGACCGACGCGACGGGCACCGCCACGGTCACCTTCCCGGTCCCCGACTCCCTCACCACCTGGCGCGTGCTCGGTTTGGGGTGGACGCGGGAGGGCGCCCAGGGCGGCGCGGAGCTCAGCGTGCTCTCCACCTTGCCGGCCTACGTGGATGTGGTGGTGCCCGGCTCGCTGTACGCCGGAGATCGGGTGGAGCTGCCGATCCAGGTGATGAACACCACCGATGGGGACCTCTCCGCGGCGCTCGACGTGTCGGTGGTTGGGGCGAGCGGCGCCGGCCACGGCAACCTCAAGGTGCCGGCGGGCGGCAGCGCCACCCAGCGGGTGTCGGTGACCGCCGAACGCTCTGGGATTGCCTCCGTGCACGCCCAGTTCGGCTCGGTGGACACCGTAGAGCGTACGCTGCCGATTCGGCCCGCTGGGAGCCCGGCGGACGTGAGCGGGGCCGGCGCGGTCGGCGGCGCGGTCGTGGAGGTGCCGGCGGGAAACACCGGTCCGGATGGCGAGATCGTGGTCACGGTCTGGGCCGGGGCGACCAGCGTGCTGCGGGAGGAGATCGTCGGCGGCGGGGTGATCCCCATGGAGGACATGCGTCTGCCGTCGCCGGGCGTGTCGGACGCGAGCTACCGCTTCGCGCTTGCGCTCGCGGGCGCCACGCTCGACAAGACCGATGTGGACCCTGAGGCCCTTCGAACGCTCCGGATCCGGAGCTGGCTGCCGATCACCCGCGCGGGCCGCGCGCCGGACACCCGCACCGCCTGCCTCCTGGCCGAGGCCCTCCGCGACGCACCCGAGCACACGCTGGAGCGCGACCTGCGCGACCGAATGGTCGAGCAGGTGCGCCGAGAGCAGGCGCCCGACGGCACCTGGCTCGTCGGGGCCACGAACATCGACGGTACGCTGGCCGAGACCGCCGCGTGCGCGCGTGCCGCCGGCGCGGACGACTCGGTGCGCGTGCGGGCAGAAGGGGCGTTTGCCCGAAATGTCTCCCGGCTGGAGGACCCGTACCTCGCCGCCTGGGCGCTGGCCTCGGGGGCCATCAAGGACCCGGAGTTGGTGGAGCGGCTCACCGCGAAGGTCACCGCGGCCCTCGTGCGGGACACCAACGGAGCCCACCTGCCGGCCGCAGGCGCGGTCCGCGGGGATGGCCTGCGGGTGAGCGACGCGGAGGCCACCGCGGTGGCCGCGCTCGCGCTCGCCGCTCACGATGAGGACGCCAAGGCGCTGGCCACCGGCCTCCTCGCGTTGCGCAGCCCGTGGGGCGGCTGGGGCGATGGGCGCGCGAGCCTCGTGGCGCTCCGGGCGCTCTCCACGGTCTTCACCTTGGACGCTCCGAAGTCTGCGGCGGTCGAGCTTTCGGTGGACGGCCAGGTCGCCGCGCAGGCCAGCGTCGCCACCGATCAGGGGCACGCCGCGATCACCCTGCGTGCACCGTGGAGCGGCGCGGCGGCGAAGGTTGAGGTCCGCACGGCAACGGCGGCGCCGGGGTTGGTCTACACGTGGCGGGCGCGGTCGTACGGGCCCTGGGCGGCCACGTCCGGCGGCCCGGCGGAGGTCGCCACGGCGGTTCCGTCGAGCGCGAAGGTGGGCCAGGTCGCGGCGTTGCACCTTCGGATCGCGGTGCCCACCGACGTCGCGGCGGACGTGCGGGTGGGCCTGCCCGCGGGCGTGCATCCCGATCCGGCGGGCATGGACAGCGTGGTCAGCGCTGCCGGCTTCGGCGCCTGGGAGGCCGCGGAGGGCTACCTGACGCTGCGGGGCGTGCCGAGCGGGGGCTGGGAGGGGGATCTGCCGGTGATTCCGGCGCTCTCCGGCCAGCTCAGCAGCGGCCCCACGCGGGTCTACGTGGGCGAGGAGGCCGTGGCGTTGGCCGTCCCGTCGCGGTGGTTGATCGGGCAATAGCTTGCCTTCGAAGCGGGTGCGTCCGGGACGAGGCGTCGACGATGCCGGTTCGAGCGGTCGCGTCGCGGACGTCGATGGCGCGGACGTCGGCGGTCATCGGCGTCGACGACGTTGACGTCGATGGCGCTGGTCTCGGCGGCAGGGCCGCGGTGAGCGGGGAGGCGACCGGCCTCTCGCGTTGTGGTGGGCCGGGGCGCTCGATCCGACGCTGTGTCGATCCCGGGGTTTGGGGTTTCCCACACCGTTGTTTATCGTAGATCTTTGGCACGGGCATGGCTCCCCGGGCGGGCGCCGCCGGGGCCTCCCGGCCCCCTTGGCCGGGTCCGCTCGTCGAGCCGCGGCCGCGGGAACGGGGGCCGGTCGAAGGACGATGACGGTTCACGGCGGGCTTTGCCCGCCGGCGCCTGGGGCGGTGGAGCGGAGCGCCGACGTCGGTCTGGCGCCACCATGGCCGCCAGGAACCTGCGGTCCCGCCCGGAGCTGGCGCTCCTGCCCCGCCCGCCGCGCGCGCGGCGCCCCCGCCTGCGCTCGGCACCCCGTCACGTCCGCCGCGTAGGTGCGAGCCGCTCCTCGTCCGCACGACGCGGTTCGCTGCACCTCGCTTCGACATTGCGCTCAACTCGGGCCCCGCTCGCACGGAGTCCGCTTCGCGCGCGGGCACCGCCCGCCTGCGACTACCGCTGCTCGGGCTCGATGGCGGCGCCGGTGAGCGGGTCGAGGCCCATGCGCTTCCGCTTACGCCGAACGGGGAAGGCCACCACGAACTCTACTGGACCGCTCAGCAGGGCCACCGTGCCAAACGTGGCGAGGACCGTGGAGATGTCGTAGGTGACGCCCATGTAGATGAACGCGCCGGCGAAGATGGTGACGCCCGCCAGGGTTCGTGCGTTTCGACGCAGCGACTTCATCGTGCGGTACGGGACGCTCGACACCATGAGCACCGCCATCACCACCGAGGCCGCCATCAGCTGCTCGGCGCTGAGCTGCAGCCCCGTGCCGCCCGCCTGCCACATCACGAGCGCCGCGAGCGTGCCCCCGGTGACCGTGATGGTGGAGCCAGGACCGAAGGTGTGCACCTTGCCGTCGGACATGATGTTGAAGCGCGCCAGGCGGAACGAGCCGCAAAGCATGAAGAAGAACGCGCCGAACACGCCGACCGGGCCGAGCTCGTGGAGCTTCCAGAAGTAGACCAACGTGGAGGGGGCCACGCCGAAGCTGATCACGTCGATCAGCGAGTCGAGCTGGACGCCGAACGCGCTGCCGGTGCCGGTGAGGCGGGCCACGCGACCGTCGAGCGCATCGAACAAGCCGGCGTAGAACACCATGAGCCCGGCCTGGTAGAACGTCCCTGCGTCGGCTTTGGGGCCGCCGGCGAGGAAGATGGCGTACAGCCCGCAGAACAGGCTCGCCGCGCTGAACCAGTTCGGCGGGTTGAGGAACTGTCGGATCATGGCGATCCGCTGATACCGGACCGGTCGACGAAAGAAAAGTGCAGGTGACGTTCCAGCGACGCGGCGACCGAAGTTTTGACAACCATCACCACCGCGTCAGCGCTGGCCCACCAGCCCTCGGGCTCGCCGTCGAGGTGGTGACGCGTCGCGGCGAGTACCGAGGCGAGACGCCGGGGATCGGCGCCGATGCGCGCGCCGACGACCGCCACGGAGGCGACCGCCACCAACGCCTCCACCGGGGCGTGAAGGTTGCGTAGATCCACCAGGACCCCCCAGGGGCCGGCCGCGCGGACGCCGGGGCCTGGGAGCGAGTCGAGCAGCGCCAGGGGGCCGAGGCCGAGCTGAGTGTCGCTCACGATGGCCGCGACACGATCTTCGCCTCGCGCCGGCACGACCAGGGTCCCGCCGCCGTCGTTTGCCGTGGCGCTGGCGCGGAGCGTGATGCCCTCGCGGTGCGCCCAGGCCACGGCATCTTCGTAGAGCACCTTCGCACCATTTCGCGCCATCGCCAACGCTTCGTCCAGGGTGAGCTGGTCGAGCTTGATGGCGGTGGGGACGGCGCGGGGGTCGGCGGACCAGATGCCGTCCACGTCGGAGCAGATCTCGCACTCGTCGGCGTGGAGGGCGGCGGCGAGGACGACCGCCGTGGTGTCGCTGCCGCCGCGGCCGAGGGTGGTGACCTCGCGGGCGCGGCTTACTCCCTGGAACCCGGCGACGATGGCGACTTCTCCGGCGGCGAGCGCTTCGCGGACGCGGTCGGGCCGCACTTCGACCACCCGGGCGCTGGCGTGGGCTTCGTCGGTGATGATCCCGGACTGGCTGCCGGTGAAGCTCCGGGCGGGGATCCCGAGCTCATGCAGCGCCATCGCGAGCAGCGCCATCGAGACACGCTCCCCGACCGAAATGAGCATGTCGAGCTCGCGGCGCCCGGGCGTCCGCGTGACCTCACGGGCCAACGCCAGGAGCTCGTTGGTGGTGTTGCCCATGGCGGACACGACGACCACCACCTGATCGCCAGCGCGCACCGCCGTGGCCACGCGCTCGGCCACGCGCCGCACCCGCGCCACGTCGGCGACCGAAGAACCTCCGTACTTCTGCACGCGCAGCATCAGTTCGCGACCACATCGTCCAGCAGCAGGGTGTTCACGCCGCGCACATCGCTGCGCTCCCCGGTGATGTCTTCGAGGATGACGTCCACCACGCGGCCCAGCTCGGTAGGTCCGGGGGTGAGCGTGGCGGGCACCAGTTCGGCCATCCGGAAGTGCAGCTCGGTCCAGGTTCGGCCGAGGGCCACGCCGTCGGAGACCCACCGTGCGCCCCACTGGTCGAGCACGACCAGCCGCAGCACGGCGTCGTCGGTGCTGGCGCGCGCCGAGAAGCTCAGCTCGCGCGGGTGGAGCGCCTCCCCGAAGCGGAGGGTGATCCGGTCGGGCTCGCCGGGGCGCACCGTGGTGGACCAGGCGAAGACGCTCCGGCCTTCCACCTCGGTGATCGTCGCGTCCCCGCGCCCGGTGCCTGACCAGCCGCGCACGGCGGGGAACTCCGAGGTGTCGAAGGTCCACTGGGCGGGGAGGCCGCCCACCGGAGAGAGCCGGAGCTGGGCTTCTTCCTCGAGGGCCAAGGAGGCGTCGCGGTACGTGGGATCGGCGGCCGCAGCTTCGAGGTCGCGCAGGGCGTGGTCGATGTCCCCCGTCTCCAGCTCGGCGCGCCCGAGCCAGTAGCTGGTGGTGGCGAAGAGCGGGTCGGCGGCGGTGCGATCCTCCCGCAGCGCCTCATAGAGCTTCACCGCGTTCTCGGGGCTCCCGTAGGCGATCTCCACGAACCGGGCGTCGTAGAGCGTTCCCCAGTCGGTGGCGGGGTCGGCGGCCCAGGAGGCGGCGATCACCGCGAGCATCAGTGCTCCTGGGCGATGAACTTGTACCCGATGCCGTGGAGCGTCTCGATGAAGGCGGGCTCGGAGGCGTCGTCCCGCAGCTTCTTTCGGACGTTGAGGATGTGGGTGTCCACCGTGCGGGTGGTCACGCCGGCGCTGTACTTCCAGATGCTGGTCAGCAGCTCGTCGCGCTGGAGCACCTTCCCGCGGTGCTCGATGAGGTACTTCAGGAGCTCCTGCTCGCGGTTGGAGAGGCGCTCCATCTCGTCGCCGTGGCGGATCACGTAGTTGTCGAGATCGACCTCCACGCGGCCGTAGCGGTAGACCGACTTGCCGCCGCCCGCCCGCTTGAGCGCGGCGCGTACACGGGCGCGGAGCTCCAGGAGCGAGAACGGCTTGGTGATGTAGTCGTCGGCGCCCAGGTCGAACGCCAGGAGCTTGTCGTGCTCCAGCGTGCGGGCGGTGAGGAAGATGACCGGCCCGACAAAACCCCGGTCGCGCAGCGCCCGGAGCACCTCGAAGCCGTCCTTCCCGCCCGGGCCCTCGGGGCCTTCGTGGAGCATCACGTCGAGCACCGCGATGTCGGGGCGGAGCCTCGAGGCGAGCTGGATCGCGCTGTCGCCGCCGCGCGCGTGGAAGACCTCGAAGCCCTCCCGCGTGAAGAAAGCCACGAGCGAGCTCAGCAGATCTTCTTCATCCTCTACGAACAGAATACGCGCCATCGTTGCTAGGCTCCTTGCCGGTCCAGCCCTGGGGGACGCTTTATCGGGAAGTGGAGCACGAAGGTGGTCCCCACTCCGTGTGTCGAGCGCACGGTGACCGAGCCTCCGTGCGCTTCCATGATGTACTTCACGATCGTCAAGCCGATGCCCGTGCCCTTTTTCCGCCGGGCGGCCGGATCGTTGCTCCGGTAATACTGCTCAAAGATCGCCTGGGTTTCGGAGGGATCGATCCCGATGCCGCGATCGGTAACCTCCACGAGCACCTCGTCGCCGCGTACGCGGACGACCACGCCGATCCAGCCGGCTTCCTGCCCATACTTGGCCGCGTTTGACAACAGGTTTACGACCACCTGCGCGACGGCGTCGGGATCGTGCCAGACCGGAGGCAGGTCTTCCGGGTAGCTCTCCTCGATGGTCATCGCGCGGGTTTCCATCGCCACGCGGGCGGTCTCCACGACGTTCTGCACGGTGACCGAGAGGTCGCCGGGCTTGAGGTTGTACCGCTTCTGTCCCCGCTCGATCGCCGCAAAGTCGAGCATGTTGTCGACCATCCGCGAGAGCCGCTCGGCCTCGCGGACGATCACGTCGTAGTGCCGCGCCTGCGCCTCGGGGGAGTCGGCGAGCCCGAGCTGCAGCGCCTCGGCCTTCAGGCGGATCTGGGTGATCGGGGAGCGGAGCTCGTGGGAGACATTAGCCGCGAAGTCGCTCTTTGCGCGTGCCGCGTCGAGCTCGCGGCGGACGAGTCGAAGCGTGAGAAACGCCCCGACCACGATCATGCCCACCGAGAGCAGCACGATCCCGAGCCCACGCCGCACGTCGTCGGCCTGCCGGTGGGAGAGCGCCTCGGGATCCCGGGGGTAGGCGACGATGGACCACTGCGGTGCGCGGGCCAGGGGGCGTCTCACGCGGATGTCCCGGGGCGGGTCTTCGTCGGCGGCGAGGATCGTGACCGCCACGTCCGCGTTCGCGCCGAGCGTTCCGGCGCCGAGGCCACGGAGGTGGTGGAGCAGGATATCGGCGTCGAACGCGAAGATGTACTGGTCGGTCTCGGTCCAGGTCATCGCCCAGAGGGCGCTCTCGGTCATCCGGTAGCTGAAGGTGCCCGGCGACTGCTTGAGGAGCCGGCCCTTGGCGCCCAGGCTGTCGAACTCGCCTTCGAGCCGGCCGGCCCAGTAGAGCTGGGACTGGCGGTCGTCCACCGTTTCCCGGAGGCGGGCGATCTCGTCGGGGTTGGTGGGGGTGGTGGCGAGGTTGTCGAGGACGCCACGGCTCACCGCGGCTTCGCCACCTTCACCCAGGGTCCACTCCTCGGCGAGCAGCGAGTCGAGCAGCCGCCGCAGCAGAACCGAGCCCTCCGAAGGGTCGCGGGCCAGGGCGATCTCCGCCAGCTTGAACCTGGCGAGATCGCCGAGACGGAACCCCTCCTCCGTGCGCACGGCCCGCCAGTTGCGCTCGACCTCCCCGAAGGTGAGCTCCGCGCTCCGAACGTCCCCCGCGCGGAGCAGGCAGCGACCGTGGGCGAAGAGGGCATCTCCCTGGGCTTCGGGCTCGGGCGCGCGGTGGGCGAGCGTCCCGAACGCGCTGGCGGCCTTCCCGAAGGCCCCCGCCGCCTCCGACGCGGCGGCGGCGCGCCACGCCGCCGACTGCCGCCAGGGGGCGTCGGGCGCCACCTCCGACTCGCCACGCAGGAACGGACCCGCCAGGGCGTTGTTCTTCATGTCCACCCGGTAGACCACCCGCAGCGCCGGCGACATCTCGCTCGGCCGGCTGTGCATCGACTTCCCGGTGTTCAGCCGCGAGAGCGCCTGTTCTTCGAAACTCTTGAATTCGGTGGCGACCTGGGCGGACATCGCGTCGGCGGCGACCTCCGCGTCGTGGGCCACCTGGGCAGCGCCGGCGTCGCGCTGGGCGCGGATGCCGGCCACGCCGTAGTAGGCGAGGAGCAGGCCGGGGAGGCCGATGGTCGCGGCGAACAACAGGACGAAGTTGAGCACGCCGCGGAGGTGGTAGAGGTCCTCCCGGGCGCGCGGATCGCCCCGCCGGGCGTCGAGGAGACGCCGGAGGAGGACGAGCGGACCGAGGCGGGGAGGGGCAGCCACGCCAGGAACGTAGCGCGGCGGCGCCCGAGGACGCTCCCCGTTAGCCGTCTCCCGGGGGAGGAGGTCCGATGAACGCCATCGTCATCCGCGAGCATGGGGGTCCGGAGGTGCTGCGGCCAGAGGTCCTGCCCGAGCCGCAGGCGGCGCCGGGCGAGGTGGTGATCGAGGTGACCCACGTGGGCCTCAACCACCTCGACGTGTGGGTGCGCCGCGGCGTTCCCGGCCACGACTTCCACCTGCCCCGGGTGCCGGGGAGCGACGTGGCCGGCACGGTCGGCGGACAGCCCGTGGTGCTGCACCCCAGCTGGGGCTGCGGCGGCTGCGCCGCCTGCCTCGATGGTCGCCAGAACCGCTGTCGCAACTTCCGCATTCGCGGCGAGAGCGCCAACGGTGGCTGCGCGGAGCGCATCGTCGTCCCCGCCTGGCAAACGTTGCCGATCCCGGCAGGAATGTCCTCGGCGGAGGCGGCATCCCTGCCGCTCGCGCTGCTCACCGCCTACCACATGCTCGTGGTGCGGGCGGGCCTCCAGCGGGGTGAGCGGGTGCTGATCCAGGCCGGAGGCTCCGGCGTGGGCGTCATGGCGATCCAGCTCGCCCTCGCGTGGGGCTGCGAGGTGCACGCCACCGCCAGCTCGCCCGAGAAACGTGCGGCGGTGGAGGCGCTCGGCGCGAAGGCCTGGGCGTACGACGCGGTCGGCGTCCGCGAGGTCGACGTCGTGGTGGAGACGGTCGGCGGCGCCGCGTGGTCCGCCAGCATGCGCGCGCTGCGCTGGGGCGGTCGCCTGGTGTGCTGCGGGGCCACCGGCGGCGCGGAGGTGCCGCTGAACCTCCGCGCGCTGTTCTTCAAACAGATCGACGTCCTCGGCTCCACCATGGGCTCGAACGCGGACATGATCCGAGCCTGGGACCTGGTCAAGGCCGGGGCGATCCGGCCGGTGATGCACGCCGTGCTCCCGATGTCGCGGCTGGGGGGCGCCCACGCCGTGCTCGAACGCCGCGAAGTGGTGGGCAAGGTGGTGGTGGCGCAGGACCTCTCCCATGGCTGAGCGCCGAGGAGGAAAAGGCGGCGGGCGACGCGACGGCGGCGACGGGCGGCCGCGAACCGGCCCCCGTCCGGACGGTGGGCGGCCACGGGACGAGGGGGCGCCACGCAGCGGGCCTCGCCCGGACGGCGGGCGACCGCCTCGCGAGTGGGAGCGGCCATCGCGGGATGGCCGGCCTACCGGCGGCGATCGTCCCTCCCGGGACGGCGAGCGTCCGCTGGGCAACGCCGGCCGCCCGCTGCCGGAGCCGGAGCGTTCGGCACCGGCCGCTGCACGGCCTCCCCGAGGCGGGGGCGGCCCGCCGCCCAAGGTCTTCCGGGGCGTGCGGGCGGCGGCGCCGGTGAGCGCGCCTGCCCAGGGCTTCGCCGTCGACGCCGAGGTGCGCCGCTGGCTCGAGGGCGCGGGCGCCGGCGGCCGCTACAAGGTGCAGAACGGCGACTTCGTGGTCGAGGAGCTGCCGTTCGGCTGCCCGCCCGGCCGCGGCGTGCAATGGGTGCGCGTGCGCCGACAGGGGCTCGACACCCCGGAGGTCGCGCGCCGGCTCGCCCGGGCGGCAGACGTGCAGACCGAGGACGTCGCCTGGTCCGGGCTGAAGGATCGCGACGCCGTGGCCGAGCAGCGCTTCACCATCGTCAACGGGCGGCGGCTCCGGGAGATGCCGCCGGGGCTCACGCTCGTCGCGGCGGGGGAGACACGCGAGCCGCTCCGCCCCGGCGCGCTCGAGGGCAACCGCTTCGTCATCATCGTCCGCGGCGGAGATGCAGCCGTCGCCGCGGCCCGTCTCGCGAAGCTCGTGCGGTTCCCCAACCGCTTCGGCCCGCAGCGAACCGCGAACGACCTGCCCGAGCTTGGCCGCGCCGTGCTCCTCGGCACCGCCGAGCCGATGGACAACGTCCGCAAACGTTTCGCGCTCCTCGCCTGGCAGGCCGGGGGGTTCAACCACGTGCTCGACATGCGCGGGCCCCGCCTCTACGACGGCGATCTCTTCGAAGAAGGCGTGGCCACCGGCCCGCTCTTCGGCGCGCGGATGCGCTGGCCGCGTGGCGCCGCGCTCGCGCTCGAAGAAGGCGCACTCCACGCTTCGGGCGTGGGCTTGGACGAGCTGGAGCGGGTCGCCCGGATCCTCCCTGGCGACCGCCGCCCGCTGGCCGCGCGCCCGCTCGACGCCGCGATCAGCCCACACCCGGACGGCTTCACCCTTACGGTGACCCTCGCACCCGGCGTGTACGCCACGTCGCTCCTCGCCGAGCTGCTGTAGGCGGCGGCCCCGCGGCCAGCCCGCCCGTTCTGGCGCCGACCTCGCGGAGCCGGGCGATGGAAGCGGAGGGCTGACGGTCGTTGCGCCTGACGCCCTCCCCGCCGGGCACCGACGGTGGTTGGCGCCCCCGTCTCTCCCATCCCGATGGCAGACGGAGCCCCGACCCTCGGCTATGGTGGCCGCACTCCGGGTACTGCCGTGCTCCTCTCGCTCCTGATCCCCGCCGCCTCGGCGTTCTGTGGCACCTTCGTCTCGGTCGGGGACGACGCGCCCACCAACAGCGGGAGCTACGTGAGCGTGGTCCAGCAGGCTGGGCTTACGACGCTCACGATGGCCAACGACATCCACGGCAACGTCGGGGACTTCGCGATGGTCATCCCGGTGCCGTCGGTGCTGCCCGAAGAGTCGATCCACGTGGTGGACCCTGCCGTTTTTGACCACCTCATCGGCTACAGCGCCGCGCGCCTCGTCTCCTATGATTGTGAAGACTTCGAGGTCGACACGGCCGACTATGCAGACTCCGGTGCGGACGGTGGCGGCGGCGAAGAAGACACCGCCACGGTCGTCGAGGCCCAGTACGTCGTCGGCGAGTACAACGTGGTGATCCTCTCCTCCACGGAGTCCTCCTCCCTGGTGTCCTGGCTCCAGGGAAACGGGTACACCGTGCCCTCCGCCTCCGCGGACCTCCTCGCCGAGTACATCGCGGGCGGCTCCTATTTCCTCGCCGCCCAGGTCCGCGCCGACGCAGGCGTGGTGGACGGCGACCGGCTCTCGCCGCTCCAGCTCATCTACGCGGATACCGGTGGCTCCCTGCCGATCCGGCTCGGCACCCTCAACTCCCCGGGCGCGCAGGACCTCACCATCTTCGGCGCCACGGACCTGGGCGCCGGGCAGTTGGCCATCGCGAACTACCCGCAGTCGACGATCGAGACCGACTGCATGCTGCCCACCGACACCAACTTCGGCGAGTACGTGGACGGGCTCATCGACGCCGCCCTGCCCACCACCGGGGAGGCCCACTGGATCACCGAATACGCCTGGGACAACGGCAACTGTGACCCGTGCACGCCCGACGGCACCCTCACCGAGACGGACCTCGCCTCGATGGGCTTCACCCCGGACTACCACTACGGCTACGCCTACACGTTCACTCGACTCCACATCCGCTACACGCCGGAGCAGGCCACGCAGGACCTCGTGCTGTACGCGGGGGCGTCCACCGGGAGCAAGCAGCTGAGGTATATCGAGTACAATCCTCTGCTCGAAGACCGCTTCCCCGTGTGCGGGCAGGGCTACGTGGATGACCCCGGGAGCTGTGACGACACCGCCGGTACGCGCGACTCCGGGAGCGACGACGTGTGGACGCCCACCGGCGCCCGTCCGGAGTGTGGCTGTGGGGCTGGTTCGGCCGGTGCGGGGCTCCTCTGGCTCGCTGTGGTGGGGGGCCTCACCTCCCGCCGCCGTCGGGCGCGTTAGCCGCGGGCCATGGGACTGCGTTCGACCCTCCGCCGCCTCCCGGCGCCCGTCCAGGACACCCTCCGCGACCGCCTCTACCCGGCGCTTCTCCCCGAGGGGGAGACCGCCCCGGAGTGGCACCTCCAGTCCTGGGACGACTCCTGGCATCGCCATGGCCGGCATTGGTCCGTGCTTTTCTTCTACAGCGACGGGGCCGATCCGCTCGACCGCGCCGAGCTCCAGGCGCTGCAGGCGCACCTCGCCGAGTTCGCCCGGCTCAACGTGAAGGTGTTCGCGATCCACCCCGCCGAAGGGCCGGTTCAGTCGGCGCTTGCGAAGGAGCTCGGCCTGGAGTTCCCGATGCTCACCGACCGGGGCGGTCCGGTGGCGCGAATGTTTGGCGCGTGCTTGCAACTGCCGCTCCAGCCGGTGCGACTCTCGGCGCTCTACCTGCTCAACCCCGAGCGGAAGGTGCGGCTCTCCAACCGCGGTCGGCCGAGCGTGGAGGCCGTGCTCCGATCGGTCGAAGCGCTGCAGCGCGCCACTCGTGGAGCGATGTAGTCGGGAAAAGACCAAGGAGGGATGCGGGGTCCGGCCGCGCGACAGCGTACTGGTCGCTCCCGCTCCCCCGGGGTCCTGGCTCGTCGGGTCCAGCCCGCCGCAGCGTCCTTCGGAGCCGGGGCCGCGTGGCCGCCGCGCCGCGGCTCACCCGCCGAGGTTCCAGCCGGCCTGGATCGCCAGGAGCGACAAGGCGATCTTCACCCACCGCGCCAGCGACGCCACGAAGAACACCCGGAACGGCAGCCCCGTGAGCCCCGCCGCGACGGTGGCGAGCCCGTACGGAAGCGGGGTGACCGAAGCCAGGGCCACCGCCCGCGCCCCCCACTTCGACACCGCGCCCAGCGCGCCCGTGGTGTGGAGGAACCGGCGTAGAACATCGTTGTTCTTCCCGTGGTGGCCGAGGAACCAACCGGCTGCGCTCGACGCGGACGAGGAGGCCGCCGTGATCAGGAACAGCGCCCACGCGGGAACGGCGGCCGCCGTGCCGAGGAGTAGCCCGGGTTGAAAGCCGAGGCCGGGGAGGGGATCGCACGCCACGACCAGGGCGGCGAGCCCGGGGAGCCCGGCGGCGGTCACCAGCGCGTCGCCCGCCGAAGAAAGCGGTTCGCGGAACACGGTTCCCACCACGAAGACCCCCGCGAGCAGGACCGCGGCGAAGCCCCCCACGCGGAGCAACATCTGGCGGGCGCTCATCTCGGCGGGGTCAGCGGTGGGGTCAGGCACGGGCCTCTTCTATCCACGGAAGTCCCGCTCGACGTGCACTGTGCTACTTTCGTGACGTGCGCAACCCGCCCACTGACTCTGCGATGCCCGCGGGCGACCCGCTCGCGGGCGCCGTGGTGGCCGGCAAGTACCGGATGGTGGAGTTGGTGGCGCGTGGCGGAATGGGGAGGATCTACCGGGCGGAGCAGCTCCCTCTCGGGCGTGAGGTGGCGCTCAAGATCCTCACGCGGCCGGTGCTGGGCTCCGCCCTCGATGAGACGGCCCTGGAGAAGCGGTTCCTGCTCGAAGCGGCTACCTGCGCCCGCCTCGCGCACCCGAACACGGTGAGCGTCTACGACTACGGCTCGATCGACGTGGGAGGCGACCCTACCTTCTACATCGTCATGGAGCTCGTCCGCGGGCGCACGCTCGCGCAGGTGCTCCGAAGCGAGGGCCCGTTCACGCCGCCGCGGGCCGCTCGGGTGGTCTACGAGATCACCCGTTCCCTCCGCGAGGCGCACGCCGCGGGCGTGGTTCACCGGGACCTCAAGCCCAGCAACGTCATGCTGATGCAGACCGACGAAGGCGAGTCGGTGAAGGTGCTCGACTTCGGCGTGGCGAAGGTGCTCGCGCAAGAGGCCGAGTCGCTGACGACGGACGGCAGCTTCGTGGGTTCGCCGCGGTACACCGCCCCGGAGCAGATCCGCCAGCAGCCGGTGGACGGTCGGTCCGACCTCTATGCCCTCGGCATCGTCCTCTGGGAGTTGCTCACCGGCGCGGCGCCGTTTTCGTCCAACGAGCCGATGCGCACGTTGTTGATGCACCTCAACGACCCGCTCCCGCCGTTCCTCCCGCGTCACCAGGTGCCGGCCGGCCTCGAGGCGGTGGTGCGGCGGCTTCTGGAGAAGGACCCGGCGGCACGCTACCCGGACGCGGACGCCCTCCTGGCCGCCCTGCGGCCGTTTCGTGCGGTCGATGGGCCGGACTCCACCCTGGACGTGGTCCTGCCGATGGAGACGGTCACCCAGCCGACGGGCATGGGCACGCTCCCGCCGGGCACCGTTCGTTCGGGCGGGCTGCTGGTGGCTGCGGTGGGCGTCGCCGGGGTGGTGGCCATTTTTCTGGTGCTCGCCGCCGTCGGGGTGTGGTGGCTCACGCGGGACCCGGTCGCGCCGCTCCCTGACGATCCTGGCGCTGTCCTCGCGGGCGGTGGGTCGACGGCTGGCGCTGGGGGTGGGGCCAGCGTGGACGCGGGCGGGAGCAACGGGACGATGCCGGCCGGTTCAGGTGCCGGTGCCGCCGGTGCGGGCGCGGGTGGCGGGAGCGGGGGCACGACCGCCCCGGTCCTTGCCGCCCCCATCGAGGTCCGCCTCACCAGCGACCCCGCGGGTGCCGAGGTGCGCATCGACGGCAAGGCCGTCGGGGTCACCCCTTACACCGTGGCGTTCCCGCTCGGGGAGACGAGCGCCGCCGTGGAGCTCGTGCGCGCCGGCTACAAACGCCGCACCGTCACCGTGGAGGCCGCCGATCCGGACGGCGCCGTGGCGGTCAGCCTGGAGCGCGCGGAGGGCAAACGTCCGCCCGCGCAGCCGCCGCCGGGCGATGGCCTGCGCATGGAGCGCTGAACCATGTGGATGCTGCTCTTCCGCGCGGCCCTCGCCGCCGACCCTGGCCTCGACCTCGCCGAGGAGGCCGACCTCGAGTTCCGCCTCGGCGTCGCCGCCTACCAGCACCACGACTACGACGACGCGCTGGAGCACCTGCTCGCGTCGAACCGGCTGGTGCCCAACCGCAACGTCGGCTTCAACATCGCGCTGGTGTACGAACAGATGGGGAGGTTCCCCGAAGCGTTCCGTCACTACAACGACTACCTCGCGCTGGAGACCGATCCCGCGAAGCAGGCCGCGGCGCGCGAGGCGATCGCCCGCATCCGGCCGCGCGTCGCGCTCGTCCGCGTGGACAGCGACCCGCCAGGCGCCAGCATCTACCTGGATCGGGTGGACCTCGGCGCCCGCGGCACCAGCCCGCGCGTGCTCGCCGTGGAGCCCGGCGCGCACACCGTCATCCTCCGCGCGGAGGGCTACTACGAAGCGCAGACCACCAACGTGAAGGCCCAGGTCGGAAAGGAGGTCGCCGCAGACCTCCAACTCCAGCCGGTGCTCGGCTCGGTGAAGGTCTCCGGCAAGCCCGAGGGCGCGATCGTTCGGGTGGACGCCGAGGACGCCGATCCCACCTGCGCCGTTCCCTGCGACGCCCGCCTCGGCGTGGGCAACCACATGCTCATCGTGAGCGCGCCCGGCTACCGCACCGCGCGCCAGCTGGTGCAGGTCAGCGAGAACGCCGAGGTGCCCGCGGTCGTGGAGCTGCCGCTGGTCACTGGCACCGTGGTGGTCGACGCCCTGGAGAAGGGCGCGCTCATCGAGATCGACGGGGAGGCGGCCGGGTTCACCCCGGCGGTGCTCCCGAGCGTGCCGGCGGGGCACCATCAGCTCCGGGTGAGCCTGCCCGGCTACCGCGCGTATGAGCAGGCCGTGGAGGTCGACGCCGACGGGCGCGTGAGCGTGGCCGCCGCGCTCCGTCCGCTCCAGGAGGTCACGGCCGCGAGCCGGCAGACGCAGTCGGTGGAGGACGCCCCGGCGAGCGTCACGCTGATCTCCGCCGAGGAGATCCGCGCCTTCGGGTACCAGAGCCTCTACGACGCGCTCGGCGGAACCCGTGGGTTCTACCAGAGCAACGACCGGGTGTACGAGTACCTCGGCGTGCGCGGGTTCTCCCGCCCCGGCGACTACGGCAACCGGCTGCTGACCACCTTCGACGGCCACTCGCTCAACGACGACCAGCTCGGGGGCTCCTACGTGGGCGCCGACGGCCTCCCCGACCTCATGGACGTCGAGCGGATCGAGGTGGTGCGCGGCCCGGGCAGCGCCTTGTACGGGTCCAACGCGTTCTTCGGGGTGGTCAACGTGGTCACTCGCGAGCGCGAGAGCACCCGCGGCTCCCATGTGTCGCTGGCGGCCGGCGCGCCCGCCGCGGCTCGAGCGCGCGGGAGCGCCTCGGGGAAGTTCGGCGACGAGGGCGGGTGGTGGCTCTCGGCGGACGGGGTGCTCGCCCAGGGTGACCCCCCGGACCTCGGGCTGACGATGAACACCACGGCCGCGGACGCCGCCTGGGTCGACTCGGCCGAAGCCGCCGGCGCGCGGGGGAAGGTGTGGAGCGGCCCGTGGACGGGCGAGGTGTACGCGAACTACCGGGACAAGCGCGTTCCGACCGGGGCCTACGAGACCATCCCGGGCGATCCCCGCGCCCAGAGCGAAGACACCCGCGCCTTCGCGGAGCTGCGCTACGAGCCCCACCTCGGCGCCCGCGCCCAGCTCTACTCCCGAATCTACGTGGACCGTTACGACTTCGCGGGGGTGTACCCCTACACCCAGGAGGAGGGCGGCGGCAGCTATGCCGTTCGGGACCGCTGGGACGGCACGTGGCTCGGCGCGGAAGCCCGGGTGGCGGCCACCGTGGCGCCCTGGTTCCGACTCACCGGCGGCGCCACCGGCGACGCCCACGTGCAAACGGAGCTCACCGGCCGCGACGACCAGGGCACGTACCTGGATGAAACCCCGATCTACCAGAGCGCGGGCGTGTACGCGGTGGCGGAGGCCGACGCCGGGAAGGCGCTCACGGCGTCCGTCGGCGCGCGGC
Organism: uncultured Pseudomonadota bacterium; assembly: GCA_903921785.1. Lineage (GTDB taxonomy): Bacteria > Myxococcota_A > UBA796 > UBA796 > SXON01 > SXON01. Next base: position 9,261 of record CAIXRH010000267.1, on the reverse strand, counting down.
TGGACTGGTTCAGCTCGGTCGGGGCCACCGTGAACCCGCGCGCGGCGGTGATCCTGCGGCCGGCGGAGAACCACACGGTGAAGCTCCTCGCCGGTCGGGCGTTCCGCGCGCCGTCACCGTACGAGCTGTTCTACAACGACGACGGGGTGACCCAGCGGGCGCCGACCTCGCTCGTCCCCGAGACGATCCTCACGGGGGAGTTGGAGTACACCGCGCGGTTCGGCGAGGTCGGCTCGTTGGTGACCAGCGTGTACTACGACCACATCGACGACCTCATCTCGCTCGACGAAGGCGGCGACGGCATCCTCGTCTACGCGAACCAGTCCAGCTCGGTGCAGACGGCCGGCGCGGAGGTGGAGCTGCGGCGGGACTGGCGCGGCGGCTGGATGGTGGCGTTGGCGCAGTCGGTCCAGCGCGCGTCGTCCGGGGACCTGCTCGCCGACGACCCGCTCACCAACAGCCCGTTGTACCTTGGATCGCTGAAGGCGGCGGCGCCGCTGCTCCCAGGCCAGGTCAACGGCTCCTCGCGGCTCCGGTTCGAGACCGGCCGGCTCGGCGACGACGGCGACACCACCCCGCCCGCCCTGCTCTGGGACGCCACGCTCACCGGCGCGGTGCCGAGCCTGAAGCTGGACTGGGCCCTCGGCGTGCGAAACCTCCTCGACTGGCAGGTGAGCTGGCCTACCGGAGACGACGCGACCGACTCGGCGATGCCGCAGCCCGGACGCAGCGTGTACGCCGAGATCACGGTGGGGCTCTGAGTGGCGACGGGGCGTCGGCTCGGGCAGCTGCTCCGGGGGGAGCTCGGGTTGCGGGCGGTCGCGCGGAAGATCCTGGCGCAGCTCCTCGCCGTCGTGGCGCCCGCGCATCGCACCAACGCGAGCGGGAACAACGCGTCGCAGCGGTAGCGGCCGCCCGATTTGCGTAGCGAGCCGGCGCTGCGCACGCGCCCTCAGGCTGGCCGGAAGCCCCCCGACCCGCTACCTGGGGCCCTGTCGTTCGCGGAGGCGAATTGTTCCTGCTCATGGCTGCCCTGGCCCACGCCGGGGGGTACTCGCTCGACATCGAGATGGCGCGTACGGGCTTCTCGTCGGCGCCCCCGGGGCTCGACGCGCCCGAGGTTCAGCGGAAGGGCCACATTCGTGCTGGCATCTTCATGCAGTACGAGATGAATCCGTTGGTGCTGGTGGTGGATGAGAAGGAGGTCGGCGCGGTGGTCGCCAACCGCTTCGACGCCCAGCTCGGCGCCTCGATGGACGTGTCCAAGCGCCTCGCCATCCGCGCCTCGCTGCCCCTGGCGTACTCCTGGGGCAGCCAGATCGACGAGCTCTCGGGCGATGGGTTCGGCACGGGAGACCTCTCGGCCGGCGTCCGCTACGAGATTCTCAACAACAAGATGGTCGCGGTGGGCGCCCATGGCGACCTGCTGGTGCCCATCTCCTCCGCCGATCATTACCTCGGCGAGATCAACCCCCGGTTCGTGCCGGGCGTGTCGGTGGCGGTGAAGCCGGGGGACCTGCGTGTCGCCGCCGACCTCGGCTTCGTCATCCGCGGTCCGGTCACCACGCAGCAGACCCTCGCCGCCGGCCAGGAGTTCAGCGCCGCGGTGGACGTGAGCTACGGCCTGCTCAAGGACAAGCTCCGCCCCCACGTGCTGATGCTGACGCGCGTGGGCCTGGAGTCCGACTACGCGTCGGATGCGAGTGTGCCCCTGGAGGTGCTCGCGGGCGCCCAGTACAAGGCCACCAAGGAGTGGTCCGTCGATCTCTACGGCGGTCGCGGGCTCACCGCCGGCTACGGCGCCACCGACCTGCGGGTGATGGCGGGCGTCACCTACAACAAGACCCCGGTCGAAGAGAAGGTGGTCGACAACACGCCCGCCCCCGTCTTCCAGAGCACGGTCACCGACGCCGATCTCGACAAGATCGTCGAGGCTCCCGAGCCCGAGCCGCCCCCCGAGCCCGAGAAGCCGAAGGAGCTCGCGGTGGTCACCCAGAAGGAGATCGTCATCCGGGACCCGATCCAGTTCGGCCTCGGCACCGACCAGATCCTCCCCGAGTCCCAGCCCACGCTGGACTTCGTGGCGAAGCTCCTCTCCGAGAACGCCGACATCCAGTCGCTCATCATCGAGGGGCACGCCTCCGGAGAAGGTTCGTTCGAGTACAACTACGCGCTCTCCGCCAAGCGCGCCGAGGCGGTCTTCCGCGAGCTCGTGGAGAGCGGCGTGGCCCCCTCCCGCCTCGCGTACCGCGCGTATGGTGAGGTTCGCCCGGTGAAGATCGGCGACGATGCCGCCAACCGCCGCGTGGTCTTCTCCATCGCCAAGCGCCTCGCTCCCGGAGAGTTCAACCCGGGTTGGGACACCGAGATCACCCTGCCCTGGAACGGCGAGACCCGCACGATCCCCGGCCCGCCCGCCCAGACCACCCCGCCGCCTGGCCCGCCTGCGAAGGACAAGGGCCTCGAAATCGATCAGGAGGAGAACTGATGGTCGCCCTCTGGCTCGCGGGGCTCCTCGCTACCGCCCTCGCCGACGACACCTGCGAGAACATCCTCACGCAGGATCTGAACTGCAACAACGTGGACGTGTCCCGAGAGAAGCTCGTGGACCTGTCCGATCCGATCTGCCAGACCACGGTGGACGGCTCGGGGCTCCCGTACCCCAACACCGACTACTACTACGACTATTCGAGCTACGGCTGTAGCTACCCGGTCATCGACCTCGACGTGGACTTCGACGGCTTCTCCGCCGGCGCGAAGGACTTCCCGGAGGGTTCGCCCTACCCGGACATCACGGTCACCCTGGCGTGCGACAACTGCCCGACCGACTTCAACTCGGATCAGGCCGACTCGGACTGCGACTACATCGGCGACGCCTGCGATGACTGCCCCGAGGTGGAGAACCACGAGCAGACCAACAGCGACGCCGACACGTTCGGGGACGCCTGCGACAACTGCCCGTTCGACGACAACGAGGATCAGGCCGACGAAGACGGCGACGGCGCCGGCGACGTGTGCGACGTGTGCCTCGCCCTGGTGGACAACCAGGACGACCTCGACAACGACAAGCACGGCGACGCCTGCGACAACTGCCAGAACGTCGCCAACCCTGACCAGGCCGACAGCGACGGCGATGGCGACGGCGACGCCTGCGACCTCTGCCCGCTGAGCTCGGTCGCCCAGACCGACTCCGACGTGGACGGCGTGGGCGACGACTGCGACAACTGCGGCGCGATGTACAACCGCGACCAGGCCGACGGCGACGTCGACGGCGTGGGCGACGCGTGCGACACCTGCCCGCTGACCGTGGATGCTTCAAACAAGGACTCCGACGCGGACGGGATCGGCGACGCCTGCGACGTCTGCCCGACCACCAAGGACGGCGCCCAGAAGGACGACGACGGCGATGGCGTCGGCAACCTCTGCGACCTCTGCCCCGACACGGTCGACGCGACCAACGCCGACTCCGACGAAGACGGCATCGGCGATGCGTGCGATGTCTGTCCCGACGTGGCCGACCCCGACCAGGCCGACACCGACGGCGACGGCAAGGGCGACTACTGCGACTTCGACTCGCTCATCGGCGGCGGCGGCCAGTGCGGCCTCGGCCTCGGGGGCGGGGTGCTCGGGGTGGCGATCGCGGGTGCGGTCGCGGCGCGGCGTCGGCGGCGCTGAAGCGCGGCGGGAGCCGACCGCCACGGTGACCCTCGTCGCTGCGAGCGACGGGGGCGCCGGTGTTGACGGGGTTCAGGGCGCCAACCACCCTCGGTGCCCGGCGGCGAGGGGGCCAGGCGCAACGACCGTCCGCGCTCCACTTCCATCGCTGGCCGCGGCGGCGCCCTGCCCATACGAACCACGGGATCGGGCGAGCGGGAGCGAGCATCGCGGGCGATACGGGCCGCTGGCCCGTTACCCAAAAAGAGAGCTTGGCGGGGCGGACCCTTCGCGGCCTACGGGGCGGCGCCGCGTCCTCGCCGGGCGAGCGGAACTCAGGGTCAAACCGTATCATACCGTGCGCGGCTGATGAAGATCGATTGCACGTCGCGGCGACGCGGAGCGAGTCCGTGCAGCAAGCCACGCGGGCTTCCCGGCGCCGCGTGAAAACCTTGTCGTTGTTCGCCGACGGTTCAGGGTGAGTTGACGGGGCGGGTGACGTCGCCAGCGGCGGGCGGAGCGCAGCGACCGCCCGTCGATGGTGGCGGCAGGACCCAGCGCCAACCCCCACGTTCGCCGAGGCAACAGTGGCAAAGCTCGCGACGCCGGGAATCCCGCCCCCTCGGCGCCGCGTCCTCGCCGGGCGAGCGGTGATCACGGCCGGTCGGGTTCAGTCCCAGACCTTCACGGTGTACGCCCGCTCCACCGTGCCCTCGATGGTGAGCGTGAGCCCGCCTGCGGTGATCGTGCCGCTGGTGAGCGTGTAGCTGGCCTCGCCGGGCGCGGTGGCCTTGCCGTCCGACGTGTAGACCGTGCCGTCCGCCTCGGTGAAGCTGCCCTTTGCGCCCGCAAAGACGTGGATGACGCGCGCGCCCTCCACGTCCGCGAGGGTGGTGATGCCGTCGATCGGGCCGGCGACGAGCGAGTCGGGCGCCTCGGCGAAGGTGGGGATGACCGCTCCCGCCGGCGCGAAGACCGGGATCGTGCCCAGCGGCGCGTCCTTTTCGCCGCTCTCCTGCGGGCTCCCGTCCGCCCAGGAGAACCAGCTGGTGTCGCTCGGCAGGTCGACCTGACGGGAGGTGACGCCCGCCTCCAGCACCGGGGCGACCAGGAGGTTCGGCCCGAGCAACCACGCGTCCGTGCGACCCCAGCTCTCCCTGGGGTGGTGGAGGAAGAGCGGCCGGACCAGCGGCGTGCCGATCGCCGCGGCCTCCTCCGCGAGCCCGCGCAGGTAGGGGAACAGCCGCGCGTGATCCTGGCTGAGGCTGGCGAAGGTGGCGAGGGTCTCGGCGTCGGAGTCGAACTGCCAGTCGTCGTCGGAGAACGCACCGTGGTGGGTGCGGAAGACCGGGCTGTAGGCGCCGAGCGCCGCCCAGCGCATCCACAGCTCCTTCGTGCTCGGGTCGTTGCCGACCGACTGGTACCCGGCCACGTCGGAGCCGGTGAACGGCACGCCGGCGATCGCGTCCCCCAGCATGAGGGGGACCACGGAGGGGAGGCCGTCGTCCGCGTCGAAGCTGGTGCGCTGGTCGCCGGGCCAGTGGACGGGGGCGTATACCGGGCTGCCGCTCCAGCCCGAGCGGGCGAAGAAGGTGGCGTCGCGGCCATCGAGCGCCTCGGCGCTGGCGCTCTGCCATGCCAGGGGCCAGTCGTTGTGGCCGCCGAGCGGGTCCCCGTTGTCGAGCACGGCGTCGGGGGGGAGCCACTCGCCGTAGTCGGCCATCCACCCGTCAAAACCTACGTCGGCCGCGGCCTCCATCTTGCCCACGGCCCAGGCGTACCCGGCGCTGCGGGTGAGGTCGACCGTCGTCGTGTCCTCCAGGGACGGGCCGAGGAACGTGTAGGGCTCGCCCTTGTCGTCCTGGATCGCGTACGGCACGCCTTCGTCCCAGGCGGCGGTGCCTTCCACCAGGAACGGCGCGAAGTACGCCAACCACTTGAAGCCGGCGGCCTCCATCTCGGCGTCGATGCCGGAGGGGTCGGGGTAGAGCGTCTCGTCCACCGCCCACTCGGGCTTCGGGTGGTAGCCGAAGGCGAGGTCCTCGCCGCCGCGCCAGTCTTCGCTCCAGATGACGCTGGCGGAGGCCCCGGCCTCGCGGAGCTCGGCGACCACGGCGCGCACCCGGTCCGCCCCGCGGATCGCGTCCGCCCACGTGCCAAACGCCCAGTCGGGCGGCAACGCGGGGGTGCCGCGCATCACCGCGTGCTCTTGCACCAGCTCCAGCGCCGTGTCGGCGTCGCTGATGAGCCAGGTGGCGGCTGCATCGGCCACGTCGAGACGCCAGCGGTCGCCGGTGCACAGGTCCACGCTCACGCGGGCGTTGGTCTGCGCGAGCACGCTCACCGGCTCCGGGCGGATGAAGAACGGGTCGGGGTAGCTCGACGCGTGGCGGGTGCCGGTGATGAACCAGTCGTCGGGCTGATCGTCGGTCTCCACCTTGCCGATGCCCGGCTCGCTCACCCAGAGGTCGAAGGCCTCGCCGACGTGGTCGGTGTCCCACGCGTGTTCGCCGCCGCCGACGAAGTGGTCGTCCCCGGTGCAGGCGGCGTCGAACCGGACGCGGTTGCCGTCGAACGCCTGGACCTGCACCGCCAGGGTGGAGCTGGCCGCGGGCGAGATCGTCACCGAGCCGACGGGGGTGTTCGCCTCGTCGAGCAGCTCGAAGGTCCAGAGCATCTCGCCCTGGCGGTTGGCGAGGTGCACCGGGGTCCAGGTCGTGTCCCCGGCGGTCTGCCGGTAGCTGCCGGCCTGCATCTCGTAGGCTTCGTCTCCGCGGCCGACCGCGAAACGAAGGTCGCTTACGAGCGGCTTTCCCGTGTACCGCGAGACGTCGAGCCCGCCGTCTTCTCGTTCGGCAACCTGGAGGTCGCCGAGCTGGACGGAGCCGAGGCAACCGACGAGGAGGAGGAGCTGCATACGCGCGAACTATCCCGCCGCGTCCCCATGTCCTCCAGGATCACCGGGTTGAGCAGCCCGAGGGCGACGGCGACGACCATGGGGGAGGCCTTGAAGCGCATGGGCCACAGGGTAGACACCCGGGAGCGGATCGTCACGTCCCGCGGTGTCACGGTCGGTGTGGGCGCCGCTACGGCTTCGGCGGAGCGTTGAGCCAGGCCGGCGCAGTGGCCGTGGCGCCGGCCGCGATCACGTCCCCGGTGCGAAGGTCGGTGCCCCCCGCCGCGGCGAGCCGACTGCCCGCGAACAGCAAGACCGCGCCAGAGCGTAGCTTTGCCGCTCCTTCTCCGTCGAGCGTGGCGCCGAAGAGGTCGTCCGTGGCGAGGCGCGCGGCGAGGTGCCGATAGACCGCGCCCGCGGGCTTCTCTTCGGTTCCACCTTCGATCCCGCGCAGCAGCGAGTTGGTGGCGAAGTGTCCGCCGGGAGCGTGACCGCCGCCGGGGCCTCCGCCCCCGCGTCCGCTCGGACGCTCCGGCGGATCGGCGAGCGTGTGCCAGAACAGCCGCTCCGCCCCGGCCGCCGCCGCCTGGGCGACGTAGGCCGCGACCCGCCGCCCCTGGTCGTCTTCGCCAGTGGCGGTGGTGACGCTCGCCTCGGTGATCCAGATCGGCTTTCCGGGCACCAAGGTGCGAAAGGTGCGGATGGCGCCGGCGAGGCGCTCGCCGTCGTCGTCGTGGTAGGTGTGCAGGGACACCACGTCGAACGCGTCGGCCGCGCCCGGCACGGCGAGGACGGCCTTGGCGTAGGCCTGCCCCTGCTCCGCATAGGGCCGGTACAAGCCGAGCGCCAGGAGCTTCGCGGTCGGGTCCGCCGCCCGCACGGCCTCGCGCGTGGCCAGCAACACCTTCGCGTACTCGGTGGGCGTGCAGAAGGTGGTCGGGTCGTAGTCCCGCACGGCGTCTCGGGCGACCTGGCTGTTCTTGAGGTCGGGCTCGTTGTCGAACTCCCAGTATTTCACCGGTTGGACCAGGCCGGGCATGTCGTCCACCCCGTCGCCGTCGTAGCGCTCGACGAGGGCCGTGATGCAGGCGGAGTACGCGGGGAGGTCGGCCGGCACGTAGTTTTCGGTGCGGTTGGCCGTGGCGTTGCCCGGCCAGGGACCGAGCATCGCCAGCCCGTGGAGGTCGCTGCCGAGCGTCTTCACCCAGAGGTCCATCTCGGCGGAGCCGGGGCCGCCGGCGCCGAGGTCCGCGCAGGAGGTCCGGGGGAAGTTCGCGGTGTGTCCGCGCACCCAGGTGCCCCCGAGCGTGCGCACCTTGCCCGCATCGTCTTCGATCATCGCCCCGAGCCGATCACCGGACATGTCCTTGCGAAAGCGCATCGGCACGGCGAGCGCCTCGTTGATCCCCAACGAGAACGGGCCTGCGACGGCCACGGCGGGCGGGAGCGGGGCGGTGGCGGCCGGAGGCGCGGCGACGACCGGCTCGGCCCGCCGCTTTCCCCCGTCCGATCCGGCCGTTGTTCGGGGCGCCGCGGTAGTGTGGCAGGCGGCGAGCGCTATCGCGACGCCCATGGCGACCCGGCCGGCGCGGCTCAGTCGCGGGCGGTTCATTCGTCCCGGACCAGGCGGAGCACCGGACGCGGCGGGGGTGCAGGAGGCTCTGGTGGAGGCGGGGGGGCCACCGCGTCGGCCGGGATGGTGAAGTTCACCGCTCGGAAGGCGGCCCAGGGGAACGAACACTCCCGCTTCGCGTCGAACGACAGGAAGACCGTGACCCCATCCTCGAAGTACTTCGGGGCGTTGTGTCGGTGGAACCGCGGATCGAAGCGGATCGGCAGCACATCCGGGAACTTCCGGAGGACGGACTCCGGCACACCGGAGCCACCAAGCTGCTTGGCGTCGAAGTGCACCATCATGTCCAGGCCCCAGGCGAACCCGCCTTTGAACAGCTCCTCCGCCGGGTTCGCCAGCGGATCCGGACCCGGCGGGGGCGGCTCGACGACCGCGGCGGCGGACGCCGTGCGCAGCGTGTGCACCGCGGGCCCGCGGATCGGCTCCGGCTCCTCCTCCATGCCCACGAGCCCCGCGAGCTCCTTCTGGAGCTCCAGCGCGTTGGCGAGGGCGATGAACTGGTCTACGCTGAGGTCCTCCGCACCGGAGAGCTTCCGCTTGAGCTCGCCCCGATCGAGGCTGGTGCGGGCGGCGAGCTCGCTGGTGGAGAGGCCGCGCTTCTGGAGCGCGTCGCGGAGGAGCTTCAGGAGCGGTTCGGAGGGGCGAGGCACGGGCACCCGCTAACCGGTGGACGCCGCGAACGGTGGGTCCCCGGCGGCGCGCGGGGTCCCCCGTTGGGTGGGGATCAAGGGGGGCACGGGCCTGGCCTCCCCGTTGCGGGCGCCGCCTCCGCTCCCGCTCCCGCGCGGGGTCCGGTCCCTCGCGCAGCGCCGCGGAGGCGAAGCATGGGTGGGCGAGCCCGGGCGCCGCCGAGGGCGCCGGGGGTGGTTCCGCCTGCGGTACCGCCGACCGCGCCTCCCTGCCGGGTGGCGCGGTCCGGCTCAGCTCCCGGGCTTCTTCGGGGTTGCCGGAGCGCTCGGGGCCGTCGGTGCGCTCGGCGTACTCGGCGCCGCCGGCGCGCTCGGCGCCGCCGGCGCGCTCGGACGAGACGGTGCGCTGGGGGCCGACGGCGTCGTGGGAGCGGACGGGGCGGACGGCG
>CAIXRH010000266.1 GCA_903921785.1 uncultured Pseudomonadota bacterium | reverse complement strand
GGGCGTTTTGCACCTTCGTGCGTATGCGAAGAGCGGACGCTGGACCGAACTGGAGGGCACCGTGCTCGCCCACTGCCGCTGGCGTCCCACCGTGCGAAGTGCCCACCAGGGTGCCTGACCGGCTTTTGAGCATCGCGCCCGCCGCCGGGTGCTCCCGCACCCCCGAGGGCGTCCGGGCGCGGTCGAAGGCGCGACCCGGGCCGGCGTGTGGAACGCGGTGCCGGGCGCCGATCTCCGCGCCGTTGTCGCCCGCGGCGGCCAAAGAACGTCGGGGGTGACGCGTCACCTCGGGAGTTGTTTGGGGCGCCCGCCCCGCCGCCGCCCGTGCCCCCGCCGCCTCGGCGCCCCCGCCCGCCCGCCCCGCCCTTCTCGCCCCAGCGGCGCCTCGACCGCCGACGCCTCCGGCCGGGAACGCCGGCCCTCGACCGCCGCTCCCTCGCCACCCCGCTCGCCGATGCGCCGCTCGACCGCCGCCGCCTCGCCACCCACGGCGGCCGCCCGCCCCTACAGCGGCGCGAACCGAGCCTGGAAGAACCGGAGGTACTGCGGCTCGTAGACGAACTTGAGCCCGCCGATCTGCTCGCGACGGTCCCACACCCGCTTCACGCCCTCGGCGATCGCGATCATGTGGTCGTTGGTGTAGACGCGCCGGGGGATGGTGAGCCGCACCAGCTCGAGCTTCGGACGGTAGTTATTCCCCTCGGGATCGCGGCCCTTGGAGACATTGCCGCGCTCCATCGCCCGCACCCCGGTCTCCACGAAGATCTCGGCCGCCAACCGCTGTGCCGGGTACTCGTCCTGGTCCACGTGGGGGAGGAACCGTTTGGCGTCGATGAAGACGGCGTGGCTGCCCACGGGGGTGACGATGGGCACGCCGAAGTCCTGGAGCATCTTGCCGAGCCGCGCCGTCTGCTGCACGCGAGAGGCGATGTAACGGTCGTCGAGCATCTCCTCCATGCCGCGGGCCATCGCCGCGAGGTCGCCGGCGGCGAGCCCGCCATCGGTGATGTTCCCTTCGTATACCCGGGCGAGGTCCTCGGCGGCGGCCTTCCACTTTGCGTTGTCCTTGAACGCGAGGAGCCCGCCGATGTTGATGAGGTAGTCCTTCTTTCCCGACACGGTGCAGCCGTCGCCGTAGAGCATCATCTCGCGGAGGATGTCCCGAACCGGCGTGTGACGGTAACGGGGATCGTGGGCCTGGATCATGTAGGCGTTCTCCACCGAGCGGGTGGAGTCGAAGAACACGGGGATGCCCTTCTGGGTACAGTAGGCGTACACCTCGCGCATGTTGTCCATCGAAACCGGCTGGCCGCCCGCCATGTTCACCGAGTGTTCGAATGAGATGTAGGAGATCTTCTCCACCCCGTGGCGGTCCACCACCGCGCGGAGCTTGTTCATGTCGATGTTGCCCTTCCAGGGGAAGGTGCTGGCGGGATCGTGGGCTTCGTCCACGATGATGTCGACGAAGACCCCGCCGGCGAGCTCCTGATGGAGCTTGGTGGTGGTGAAGTACATGTTCCCCGGCACCAACTGACCGGGCTTGATGAACGACTCGCTGAGCAGGTGCTCGGCCGCGCGGCCCTGGTGGGTGGGGATGACGTGTTCGTATCCGTACACCTCCCGGACCACCTCCACGAACCGATGGTAGGCGTCCGTGGTGCAGGCGCTCGCACGCGCCCCGTCGTACGCCGCCCACTGTTCGGTGGACATCGCCGAGGTGCCGGAGTCGGTGAGCAGGTCGATCGTGACGTCGGCGGAGCGGAGGAGGAAGGTGTTCCATCCGGACTCGCGGATCGCCTTCTCGCGTCCGGAGCGGTCCATCCAACCCACCCGCTCGATGGTGTGAATCAGGAAGGGATACCCGCCGGAGAAGTCGTAGTTCTCGAGGTCCGCGTAGATGGAGCGGAAACGAAGCTGATCGTGCCAGCGACCCTCCACGATGGGCTCAAGCGGCGCGACGTGCTCCCGTTGACGCCACAGCAGCAGGATGGCCTCGGCGATCTGCTCCAACTGACGAGTGGTCATCGCCAACCGGGGAATCTGCACGGGCACCATGTGGTCGCGGCCGACCATGCCGGGCGCAACCGCACGCACGCCGGACGTCTGGTAGAGAGCGGCCGAGAACGCGTGCTCCGGCCAGCGAGTGACGTGGGGCAGGAACGCCGCGGCGTCGATGTAGGCGCCGTCGCAGCCGCGCTCCATCGGCACTCCCGCCTCCCGGAGGCGGTTGGTGAAGACCTCCGTCTGGTGCATCACCCACTGCACCTCGGCTTCATCCACCATCTCGGTGAGCCCGCGGGCGAGCACCTCCATGGTGCGTCCCGACATGCCGCCGTACGTGTGAAGCCCTTCGTAGACCACGACCTCGTTGATGAGTTGTTCGTGATCGCTCGGGTTGTCGGTGCAGATCAGCCCGCCGGTGTTGGCCTTCGGGTCCTGCGCACCGTCGATGACCACCACGTGTGCGGTCTTTCCCATCTGCCGCGCGATGTCGGCGATGCTCCGGCCATCGAGCCCCGGCTCGTGTCCCTGGATGTACCACGCGTTTTCCACCACTCGCGACGCGTCGAGCACCAGCCGCACGCCCGCGCGGTCCGCGAGGCGACGAACCGCCATGAGGTTTGCCAGGCTCAGCGGGTGCACGCCGTCCGCGAACGCCTGCACGAAGATGGCGGAGACGTTGCCCGCCCGGAGCACTTCGCCGAGCCGGTCGAGGTCGAGGTTGCCGGAGAACGCGGCGTCGCCGGCGGCGCGCGTGTTCATCACCAGGATGCCGCGGGGCGTGAACAGGTCTGCGCGGTGCACGGAGTTGCTCGCCACCACGGTGTCCCGCTTGATGAGCGTGGCACAGAGGAGCTTCACGCAGCCGAGGAGGTTGTGGGCGGGGCAGACGAAGCTATGGGAAAAGACGCGGTTCACCGCCGTGACCAGCCCCTCGAAATTCCGCGAGCCGGCGTACGCCTCGTCGCCCACGAGCTCCCCGGCGAGCTGCTCCTGGCTCGTCGCCGCGGTCCCCAGGCTGCACATGTCGTAGTTCACCTGCGACGGGGTGAGCCCGAACACGTTGAACTGCACCGCCGCCAGGTGCTTTTTCCGTTCTTCGAAGGTGGGGAAGGGGATGAGACGGACCGTCTTGATCTTGTGGGGCTCGTGGGTGGGGACGCGGCGCATCTGTCGACTCCGGATTCCCTCCCCTAGCCGGGGGAGTCCCGCCCGCGCAGCGGATGTACGGCCGATTGCGCGCACCGGGGCGACCGCATACGCTGCGATCCAGTCTTGCCGCGGGCCGGGGCCCGACAATGTCTCCGTTGTGTCGTAAAAACACAGGCCAGGCGCCGAGAGTTGGGTGGTGAGGGGCTGGTGGTCGAGCCGCGGTTGGCCCCGCCGCCATCGTCGGCGATCGAGGAGCCACCGTCGGCGAGCCTGGCTGGGCGGGCGTGGGCGCTGCCGCCGGGCCCCGCCTTACGTCGCGGCGCCTCCGCCCCGCGCTACCCCACCTGCGCCGCGATCTTCCCGAAGCGCCCTGCGTGATAGTCATCGAACGCGGCCACGATCTCCTCGCGGGTGTTCATCACGAACGGGCCGTAGCGGGCCACGGGCTCCCGCAGCGGCACCGCGCCGAGGACCAGCGCGTCCAGCGGCGCCTCACCGGGGTTGCGGAGGATCAAGCTGTCGCCATCGCGGGCGAGCACGGCCATGTCGCCTTCAACGAGGGCGCGCTCCTCGGGGCCGGCGTTCGCGGCGCCGCGGAACACGTACACGAAGGCGTTGTGGTCCTCGGGCACGGCGGTCTCCAACACGGCGCCGGGCTGGAGTGTGACGTGCAGGTAGAGGATGGGGATCCGGGTGTCGATGACCGCCTTCGTCCCGAGCGCTTCCCCGGCGATCACCTTCACCCGCACGCCGTCGTGTTCGACGACCGGGATGCGCGCGCTCGGCACGTCCTGGTACCGGGGGCGCATCATCTTGTCGCGGGCGGGGAGGTTCACCCAGAGCTGGAACCCGTGGAGGCGCCCCCCGGAGGCCTGGAACTCTTTCGTGGGCATCTCGCTGTGGATCACGCCGGAGCCGGCGGTCATCCACTGCACGTCCCCCGGCTGGAGCACGCCGCGGCTCCCCATGGAGTCCGCGTGTTCAAACGTGCCTTCGAGCAGGTAGGTGACCGTCTCGAAGCCGCGGTGCGGGTGGTCGGGTGCGCCCTTCGCCGCGCCGGGCGCATGGAGCTGCGGCCCCATCTCGTCGAGGAGCAAGAAGGGGTCGACGTGGTCCACGCGGGTGGTGGGGAACGGGCGACGCACCTCAAACCCACCCCCTTCGAGGGTGCGGGTGGAGGGGACGACGCCGACGATGGAGCGGTTGGCCATGCGCGAAGCATAGTCGCGGGATTGGTGCGCGACGCGCAACGATGCGCGTCGCTTCCGGACCGGCCGCCCCCGCCGACCGGCCGGTCACTACGTGCCGGGCGCGGGAGTCGGGGCGCTGGCGCCTTCCCGGGCCTCCTCGGCCTCTTGCGACTGCTCGGTCGGCTTCGGCGGGGGCGACGGCGCCAGGCTGGACTCCACGGGGGTGGTGGGGCGGATGGGGACGGACTTCGCGGGGACAGGCGAGTTGGACATGGGAGCCTCCACCCGCGTCCTATCGGCCCTGGGCGGGTTGCCATCCCTCACCGATCCCACACGCCGCTGACGGAGCGGCCACCGAGCCGCCCGCCCGCCGGATACGCCCGTGGGGATGCGCGACGCCCCCAGCCGCCGCCACTTCCTCGCGGGCGCCTCCGCCGCCTTCGCCGCGACAGCTGTCGCCGCGACCGGCGCCGCTGCCACGCTCACGGCGCTCCCCGGCTGCGCCACCGCCCCCCCTGCGAAGGCGTCCCCTCCGGACGTCCTGCTCGTCACCCTCTGCTCCGCACGCGCGGACCGGCTCGGCGCCTCCGGCTACGCCACCCGGCCGACCACTCCCAACCTCGACCGCTTCGCCGCGACTGCGGCCCGCTTCTCCCACGCCTGGGCCAACGGCACCTGGACGAACGCCGCCCACGCATCGCTGCTCACCGGCCTCCTCCCCGGGCACCACCGCGTCGAGGATCAGCTCGACAAGCTCGTTCCCGGCGCCCCCACCCTCCCGGGCCTGCTCGCGGCCGCCGGCTGGCGCACCGGGGCGCTGCTCCAGGAGCAGGGCGCCATGACCCTCGACGCCCGCTCCGACCTCCTCCGCGACGTGTCCAAGGTCCTCGACACCCCCGACCTCCGCCGCTTCTCCCCTGACGCCCTCGTCGAGTGGATCGGCAGGGACGCCGCCCCGTTCTTCGCGCTCGTCACGCTCCGCGAGGCCCACCTCCCGTATGGCGACGGCGGGGCGTTCGGCGCCGCCCTCCATCCCGACGTGGTCGCCTGGCGCGCGGCGCTTCCCCGCCCCGGGAGCGGCGAGGCCGCCGTCTGGGCCGACGCCTCCGACCCCAACGCCTGGATCGCCGCCCGCGCCGCCGCCGACCCCGCGGTCCGCGCCAGCCTGGACCTCGCCTACGACGCCGGCCTCGCCGCCGCGGACGCTGCCTTCGGCCGTCTGCTCACCGCGCTGGAGGCCACCGGACGCCTCGCGAACGCGGTGGTCGTGGTGGTCGGCGACCACGGCGAGGCGCTCCCCGGCCACAAAGACCGCCTCGATCGAGCCGTCCTCCGCGTGCCGATGTTGATCCGGGCCGCCGGCCTCCAGGCCGTCGCTGTCGCCGACACCGTCTCCCAGGTGGACGTGCTCCCGACCGTCCTCGGCCTCGCCGGCCTGCCGCTTCCGAAGCTGCGCGACGGGCAGGACCTCGGGCCCGCGCTCCGTGGGGAGGCGCTCCCCGAGCGTGGGGCGTTGTCCCAGGCGTTTCCACGAGATGGCTCGGGGGCGCTCCGGGTGCGGTCCGCCTACGCCAAGGGCGCGCTGCGGGTGGTGCAGGCGGAGTCGGCCGCGGGGGCCGAGCCGGGGTCGGTGGCGCGGGGGTCGGCCGAGCGCGAGGCGGCGGACGGGCGGGTGTCGACGGAGCCGCCCGGCCCCGCGGTGGACGCCCTCGTCGCCGAGATGACCGCTCTCGCGGCCGACACCTGGGTACCCGCCGGGCCGGCGGCGCCGGTGTCGGCGGCGGTGCGCGAGCAGATGAGGGCGCGCGGGTACTGGTGAGCGTGGCCCAACGCCGCGGTCGCCGCGACCAGGGCGTCCACGTCGCCGCGGGGGATGAGGGTCGCGGCGGTCCACCCGGCGCCGCGGTCGGTCGCGACGATGGGGATGCCGGCGCGAGCGGCGACGTTCACCTCGGCGTCGCCGGTCTCCACCCAGCTCGGCGCCCACAGCACGTGGCACGGCACGTCGCCGACGACGCGGGGGTGGTGACGGAGCGCGGCCGGCCAGGCGCCGTCGCCGAGACGCACGCTCAGGCGGAGGTCGGGGAGCTGCTCCAGGGCCAGGAGCGCCTCGGCGGCGCCGCTGCGCCCGCTCGCGAGCCCGGCCAGCCGCGCGACCGGCGGCCCCGAGGTGGCACGGCGAAGAGGAACTTCTGCGGTTGGGAACCGCGTCGCCCAGGGGTGCACCGCGGCGAACCGGCTGCGCACGACCACCCGGTCCGCGCGCGCCCACTCCTCCGCCTGCCGCTGCACGAGGGCTGGCGCAGCCCGGTGGTTGCGAAGGAAGCGACAGTCCGGCCAGCGTTCGGCGGCGGCGTCGAGGTCGGCGTGGAGCTGCGCGAGGTCGGGGAGGTCGGCGAGGAGGGTGCAGCGGGCGCCGATCCGCCGCGCGGCGTCGAAGGCCTCCAGGGCGGCGAGCGAGGGGGCGAGCACCTCGCGCGTGCCCGGCGGTAGCCGCACGATCGCCCCGGCGAGCTGCCGCCGGAGCGCGTCTGCGGTGAGGCGGTCGTGGGTGGAGCGGCGGCCCCAGAGGCGCAGCCCCAGCTCCACCGGACGCAGCGCCCGCCCGAGCGGATCGACGATCACGCAGGGGCCCATCGCGCGCGCCACCGCGTCGGTCCACGCGGGGCGACCGGGCGCGACGAGCACCCGCAGGCCGCCGGGGCGGGCGTCCACGCTCAACGTACACCCAGAGAGGCCTTCCGCTCCCAGCAGGTGGTCTCGCCGCAGGTCCAGCAGTTGCGGTGGCGCTTCTCCGCCGCGATGATGCGTCGACGGTTCGTCGCCACCTCCGCCCACGGGCCGTCGTCCACCGAGCGCACCACCCGTTCCACGTGAAACGGCTGCCCGCCCTCGACCAGCTCCCGGATGTCCACCCGGCGGATGGCCACCGAGGGCGGCGCGCCGGCGGCCTGCACCCGCAGCACGAAGTGTTCCCCCTCCACCGCCGCGCGGAGGACGACCGGGCGGTCCGGCGCGAAGCGGAGGTCCACGTCCGGGTAGCGCACGGTGGCGTCGAGCTCGGGCAGGCGCACGTCCGGGTGCTGGAGGCTGTTGCCGTGGCGCTCGAGGATCGTCCAGCCGAGCTCTACGGCAGCCGCGAACAGGGCGTTGCTGACGAGGCAGGCGCCGCCGCCCACCGAGGGCACCAGGCAGCCGCCGAGCAGCGCCCGGCCGGCCACAAAGCCGCGGTCCAGCGTGAGCGGGCCCACGACCCGCGCGAAGGAGAACGGGCGGTCCGGGCTGAGCGCCACGCCGTCGATCAGGGCCGCGATCCGCTCGACGTTGGTGCGCTTGCCCGCCTCCAGGGCGGGGTCGCCATCGCCGCCGAGGGGGACCCGCCGCTCGTGGAACCGCCCGACCCCCACGCCGCGCACCGCCGGCGGGTACGCGGCGGGGTCGAGCGCCCAGCGGCCGAAGCGCGCCGCCGCGGCGACGTTCCGGCGCACGTGGCGCCCGGTCCAGGTGAGGAGATCGACGGGGCGACCGGCGACGGGGGAAGCGGAGAGCATGCACGGCCTCGGGGGGGGTGCGCTCGCTTTCGCAACGCCCGTTCCATCCCCGAAGATCAGCCTCATTCCTATATCCTCGCGCTTCGACTCATCCGAGCCGGTCGCGGCGATCTACGAATCGTCGCAGCCCGATCGACGGGTCGTGATCTCCCGCCGGACTCGCTCCGCGTCGCCACGGCCAGGGCGTGGGGGGCGTTACGGGGGGCTTGCCCCCCGTCCCAAAACCTACGCCGGCTTGAACGCGGAGTAGATGACCCACCGCCAGCAGTCCCGGATCGCGCCGCTCGCGGAGATCTCGAACGGGTGCACCGCCTTCACCTCAGCCGGGCACTGGTGGTACAGGTCCCGGATCTGGTGGCGGTGAAGCTGGGGAGTTTCCCAGGTGTTGATCCAGTTGTCGATGTCCTCCCACTGGAGGAACTCTTCGGTGGTGATGTCCACGAAGCCGGCTTCGCTGATGAGCCGCTTCATGTCCTCGTCGTAGAGGTTGTTCACGAAGAGCGGCTGCTTCTTCTTGGTGACCTGGAACATCCACGGCCCGTCGATCGCCGAGAACGGCACCCACTGCCCGACCACGAACTGCCCGCCGGGCTTGATGACCCGGAAGATCTCCGCGAGCGGCCGCTCCGGCTGGGGCAGGAGGTGGAGCACCTCGCGGTTGCACACGCCGTCGAAGCTGTTGTCGGGGAAGGGGATGTCGTACACATCGCCCTGCACGACCTCATCGAGCCGCTGGCGGGAGAGCGCCACCATCTCGGGGGTGAGGTCGAGGCCGATGATCTTCTTCACCCGGCCCCGGAAGCTGTTGCCGACCACGCCGGAGCCGCAGCACACGTCCAAGATCACGGCGTCTTCGCTGAGCTTGCAGGAGCCGCCGTGGAGCCCGAGCAGGCCGCTGTTGGTGATCCAGTCGGCGCTCTGGTGCCAGTTCTTGGAGCGGATGCCGAACTGCTGCCGGTAGATTTCCTTGTCGACCAGGTGCTCCACCCGCTCGTAGCGGGCGCGCTCGCTGGCGCGACGGCTGGCCATGCGGGCCCGACCGGCCTCGATGGCGCGCCCGACGACCGCCGCAGCGTCGCTCGGGTTGGCGCGCAGCCACACGCCGAGCGCCGCGCCGACCGCGGCTTCCACGGCCTGACCGGCCGCGGGATCGAGCAGGCGGGTCTTGGTCTGGCCTTCAAAGTGCGGATCGCGCATGCGCACGGAGAGCACCACCATGAGGCCCTCCATGGTGTCGCTGCCCTCGAGGGGCTCCGTGGCGTCGAGCAGGCGGGCTTCGCGGGCGTAGCGGGTGAGCGCGTGGCCCACCGCGGCGCGCAGGCCATCGGTGTGGGCGCCGCCGAGCGGCGTGTGCACGTGGTTCACGAAACACTGCACGCTCTCGG
The DNA here is from genome assembly GCA_903921785.1 of uncultured Pseudomonadota bacterium. Lineage (GTDB taxonomy): Bacteria > Myxococcota_A > UBA796 > UBA796 > SXON01 > SXON01. The sequence goes on along the minus strand of CAIXRH010000266.1, from coordinate 5,551 downwards.
CGAAGGCGCGCGTCCAGAGCAGCGCCGCATCCACCTGAATGCCGCCGACCGCGGCCGAGACCGTGATCGGGGCGGCGTGCACCTGCTCCTGGTTCGCAGCCAGCCACCGGGCGAAGCCGGCGAGGCCCTCATCCGACGAGAAGCGCACCGTGGTGCCGGCGCGGGTGAACGCGCAGGAGAGCCCGCCGGTGAGCCAGGCCTGGGCGCGCAGCCAGGTCTCCACGAGGCTCGCATCCGCCGCCGCGCCGCCGAAGATCTCGGGGTCGGGGAGGAAGGAGACGCGGGTGCCGGTGTCGCCACAATCTTCGACGCGGTGGAACGCCTCGACGAGCTCGCCACGCGCCCAACGGCCGCGCCACAGCCCGCCATCCCGCCGCACCTCGAGGGTGAACTCGGCGGAGAGGGCGTTGACGCAGGTGAGGCCGACGCCGTGGAGCCCGCCGGGGAGCTTGTAGGCGCCCTCGGAGAACTTCCCGCCCGCGTGCAGCTCCGTGACCACCACCTCGGGGATCGGCTTTCGGAGCGTAGGATGGTCGCCGAGGGGGATGCCTCGGCCGTTGTCGGCGATGGTCCAGCGCCCATCGGTGCCCACCGCCGCCTCGATGCGGGAGGAGTGCCCGGCCAGCGCTTCATCCAGCGCGTTCTGGAGCACCTCCACCACCAGCTGCATCACGCCTTCGGCGCCGGTGGAGCCGACGTACATGGCGGGGCGCATGCGAACGGCCTGCAGGCCGGCGAGCACCACGATGCTCGACGCGTCGTAACGCATACTCATCACTCCCCCCCTTCGCGAAGCGCCGCCAGGCGACCGGCGTGTGCCGCGCGCAGGCGCCCCACGCTCTCGAACCAGCTGCCGATGTCGGAGAATCCCTCGCGCCGCGCCGTGGTGGCCCGGAACGCCTCGGACTCGGCGTCGTCGGAGTAGAAGCGGGTGAGCGCCGCGACGTTGGCCGCGGTGGCGCCGACGGGGCGGCCCGTCAGCGGCTCACGGGCGCGCAGGAGCAGGTCCAGCGTGCCCTTGGCGTTGATCTGGTGCTGCTCGGCGAGCTCGCGGAACGCCCGAGCGGCCTCGGGCTCCCCCTCGATCTCGGCGATGCGCGCGAACCAGGAGGCCTCTACGGCGGCGACCGCTTCGTCCCGAAGGGCGGCTTCCAGGTGTTCGCGCGTAAGGGTGTCGTCCAGCTTGGGGACGGCGTAGCGCGCCGCCGGAAGAGTCGATTCGGCCACGTAGATTCCTCGGGGGCGCGCGCGTTCAGACGGAGAGGGCGAACTCGCGTTCGTTTACCCGGGTCAGCGTAACGCCGGGCGTGCTCGAATACATGCCGCGGTACTGCACCGCACCGGGGTCGATCACGCCGCCCGCCGACGAGAACTGCGCGCGCCATTCGGCGTCGGGGTTCGGGTCGTAGTAGGCGAAGTGCTCGGGGTAATGCTGGAAGTCCATGACCGGACCTTCCTGGTAGCTGTCGTAGAGGCGCTTGTAGGAGCGGCGCATCTTCTCGTCCGGCAGCTTGTTGTAGTTGATGAATTCGTCGCGCTCGAGGGCCTGCTCGACGGCGAGCCAGCGGAGGTGCTCCACCTCATCGCGGATGGCGCCGCTCTTGAGCGAGTCGCGGTACACGGTCGTGCCGGGCATCGCGGAGAGGTACTTCACGCGGGTGATGTGCTTGTGCTCTTCGGCCCACTCGCACATGTGATCGAGCGAGCTGCCCGACTCATCCGGCAAGCCGACGATGGTGAGGCCACCGTAGCGGAAGCCGGCGTCCCAGGTGTTCTTCATCGCCTTCTGCACCAGGTTCTCGGTGCTGCCCTTACGCGCGCTCTTGAGCGCGGCGGCGCCGAGGGACTCCACGCCGTACAGCGCGATGTCGCAGCCGGAGGCGCCCATGGCCTTGGCCACCTCGGCGTCCACGTCCGCGTTGCGGGTGAGGCAGGTCCACTTGATGTCGTGCTGCTTGATGACCTCGAGGTACTCGAGGGTCTGCGGCTTGTGGGCGGTGAAGGTGAGGTCGACGAAGAAGACGAAGTCGATCCCGTACTTCTGCTTGTACTCGGCGAGCTCGGCGTTGAGCTTCTGGGGGCTCTTCACCCGCTCCTGCGGCGTGGTGCGGTAGCAGAAGGAGCAGTCCATCTTGCAGCCGCGGGAGTAGCTCGCGATGATCTGGGGCTGGAGGCCGCGCGGGTCCTTCGCCTGCGGCCAGAGGTCCAGGTTCATCGTGGGGAGCGACTCGAGGTCCGGCATCTGGCCGCGCGGGGGGTTCTGGTGCACGCCGCCCTGCTGGTCGCGGTACCAGATGCCCTTGATCTCGGGGAGGCGCGAGCCCCAGAGGCCCTGCGAGAAGGCCTCCATGACCTCGAGGATGGTGAGCTCACCCTCGGAGATCACCGCCACATCCACCGGGAGCTCCCGCATGAAGACGTGGGGCACCGAGGTGACCAGCGAGCCGCCGCAGATGATCGGCATGCGGGGCTTGGAGGCCTTCACCTCGCGGATCAGCTGCTCGATGAACGGGTAGCAGTCTTCGTAGGTGGCGATGCCCAGCACGTCGCAGCTCTCGAGGATCTGCCGGTGGGCGGTCTCGAGCGGGGTCTTGTCGTACCGCACGTCGATGATCTGGACGGGGTACCCGGCGTTGTGGAGGACCGTGGCGATGTAGCTCACGCCCTCGTACGGCGAGGTGAGGAAGAACTCCCAGCCACGCGGCATGGTGAACGGCGACGGACCGACCACCAGCGCCACCCGGGGGAGCTTGCTGTTGGTCGACACCGGGGACTTGGCCTGCTGGGCCATGAGGTCCATCAGTTGCTGATCGGTGCGACCGTTGGCCGCAGCGTACAGGGAGGGGTCAAGAGACGGGGTGTAGGCCATGTGGCTCCTCGGGGCGGGGTCACGGTCACGCTACCGGACCGCGGGAGGATCGTCAATCCGATCCGCCCGAGATGATCGGCAGTCTGTATCGGAATCAGAACAACTTGATGTGGTCTTCCTTCACGCCGAGGAACTGGTTCGGGTCGCTCTGCATGGTGCCCATCCAGCCTCGGACGTCCTGTTCCATCTCGTACGTGGTGCGCGCGTCGCCGGCGCTCAGATCGGTCTGCTCCTGGGGATCAGCCGCCAGATCGTAGAGCGAGCGCTGGCCATCCTCAAGATCGAGGATGAGCTTCTTGTCGCCGATGCGGCTGGCGCGCAGGTGCACGAAGAGGCGGTAGTCCGACTCGGCGTGGATGGGCAGCTCTTCCTTCTCACCGCGCAGGAGCGGCAACAGACTCTTGCCGTCTGCGCCCTCCGGCGGCTTCACGCCGAGCGCCTCGAAGACGGTCGGGAACATGTCGATGGAGCGCACCGGCGCGTCGATGACGCCGGCGCCCTCGCCCTTGGGGAAGCGGATCATCAGCGGCACGTGGAGCTGGTGGTCGCAGAGGGTGGCGCCGTGGTCGAGGTAGCCGTGCTCCATGAACTCTTCGCCGTGGTCGGCGAGCACGACGATGATGGACTTGTCCATCAGCCCGAGCTCCTTGACCTTGGCGAGGAACACGCCCAGTCGGGCGTCGGCTTCGCGCACCTTCTCGTTGTAGATCTCGAGGAGGAACTTGGTGTCCTCCGGGCTCACGTCGGCATGCGGCGAATCGCCGGGGTTCACGATCGTGGCGAGGCCCGCCTCGCGGATCTTCGCCTGCTCTTCCACGCTGCCGTCGAGCTTGCCGGCGTAGGTGGGGTCGATCTCCTTCGGCGGCTTGTCGACGCCGTGTTGGCCGTGCACGTCGTAGCCGTGGAGGAACATGAAGAAGTGTTCCGAGCCGTGCTCGGTGAGCCACTGCATCGCGGGGGGCGAAGAGTAGTCGAGGCCGGCGAACTTCTTGTCGTCCAGGTAGGTGGTGAAGCCGCGGTTGTAGCCGAACTTCCCGGAGACGCCGGCGCCGCCGGTGAAGGCCACGTCGGTCCAGCCGGCCTTCGCGAGGTAGTCGGGGAAGGTGGGGACGTCGTCCGCCAGCTTCATGTCCACCAGCTCCTTGGCGTTGGGATCGGGCCGGAGCTTGTTGACGACGCCGTGGTGCGTGGGCCAGCGGCCGGTGAAGATCGCCATGTGGCTCGGCACCGTCCACGGGGCGGCGGAGGTGTCGTGGGAGAACGCCACGGCCTCTTTCTGGAACGCGTCGAGGTTCGGGGTGAAGGTGCCGCCGCCGAGGCCGGTGTGATCGAACCGGAGGGCGTCCATGCTGATGACGATGACGTTGAGGTCCTTCGCCTGGGCGGAGTAGTCGAACGTGGGGCCGGCCGGCTTCGGGGCTTCCACCGGCTTCGCGGCCTCTTCCGGCTTGGCGGGGGCGGCGGGCTCCGACCCGCAGGCGACGAGCGCGACGATGAGCGACAGGATCATGGGGAGGTCCTCGGGGGCGGGGGGTTAACCGGCTGCGCTGCCGATGGCGCGTCCGCACCCGGCAGCGTCGGCGCCGCTACCGACCGGCAGGGTCCCGGCCGCGCCCGGTTACATCCGCGGAATGGCTCCGGGGCTCCTCTTCGCGCTCACGCTCGCCCAGGCCGCGGGGCCGTGCGGCGCGTGCACCCCCGGGGCGAACGCCTGGTTGGCGCAGGTGGAGGCGGCCCCACCTCCTCACCCCGAGCCCGGATACCACTTCGCGGCCGACGTGGCGGCGGAGCTGGCCCCGCTGGTCGCCGAGCGGCCCGGGGTGATCCACCCCTTTGAGCTCGGCCGCAGCGGGGAAGACCGGCCGATCGTGGGCTTCCGCATGCAGGACCCCGGCGCGCCCGTGGTCGGGCGGCTGCTGGTCTTCGCGAACATCCACGCGATGGAGTGGGTGCCCACCGAGGTGGCCCTCGCGTTCGCCAAGGAGTTCGTGGCGAACCCGGTCCCTGGGGTGGAGGTGGTGCTGGTCCCGTCGCTCAACGTGGATGGGCGCGCCGCCGTGGAGCGCGACCTTGAGGCCGGGCGCACGAAGGTCTACCGCCGCGGCAACGCCGCCCAGGTGGACCTCAACCGGGACTTCCCGGTGAACCGTGAGAGTCGGGCGATCTGGAAGGTGCTCATCCCCGGCCGCTACGTCGTGAGTCCGGCCCCCCTCTCGCAGCCCGAGACCCGGGCGCTCGACCACCTCGCGGCTGCGGAGCCGTTCGACGCCGCCGTGTCGCTGCACGCGTTCGGTGGCTTCTTCTACTCGCCATGGGCGGGCCGCTGGGAGCGCCCCCGGGAGCTACGCTCCTTCGGGCGCCTCGGGGGGGTGATGCAGGCCGCCATGGCCAACCACCCCTACAGGCCGCGCCAGCTCAGCCGATGGGGGTTCTTCTTCCGCGGACTCGGGATGGAGGTCGACCACCTCTACGCCACCTACGGGACCCTCAGCTTCCTCATCGAGACCACCCGCTCCGGCATCGCCGGCCCGGCGGACCTGTCTACGCCCTTCCGTTGGTACAACCCTCGGGACCCGGCGCCGCACGCGCGCGAGGGCGTGCGGTATCTGCGCGCGCTGGCGATCGAGGTGGCGCAGGGGCGCGCGAAGCGGGTTTCGCCGCCGGGAGCCCCGACATGAACCG
>CAIXRH010000265.1 GCA_903921785.1 uncultured Pseudomonadota bacterium | reverse complement strand
GCGGCCGCCTCCGGCCGCGGCCGTGGCGCCGCCTCCTTCGCCGAGTCCCGACCGCCGAACCCGAACGCGCGTCCCAGCCGCGACGCCGCCGACGCAACCGCCCCGCCCCGCGGCGCCGCGGCCGTCGGCCCGCTCATCGCGTCGATCTCGTCCGCGTCGGCCATCACGGGCGCCGACGCCTTCATCTTCTTGGCCATCGGCGGCGGGGCCGCTGGCGCCGGCATCGCGTAGGACCGCATCGGCGCCCCGCCCGGCGCCGCCATCGCCATCGGCGGCGGCACGGGCATGCCCCCGCCCTGGGCCGCGAAGCCCTCCCACTGGTGAGGCACTTCGACCGGCTGCACCACCTCGGTGAGCGTTCCGCCGACGATGCGCGTCCGCTCCACCGCCACGAACGCGGTGAACCGGGAGGCGATCCCCGCAGCCAGCGCCACCCGGACGATCTCCGGCCGCAGCGCCTCCTCCTCGAACGGGCGGAGCGTGAGCCGGTCTTCCAACCACTCCACGCGCTCCCGCGCCCACAAGGCGCCGAGCGGCACCGGCGAACGTTCCGGCGTGGCGGTCCAGGTGAGCAGCCCCGCGGCGCTGCTCGCCGTCGCGGTGACGGGACCGGCGCCGCGCACGAACAGCGCGGCGGCCTGGCCCGCGAAAAGCGTGCGCGCCTCGGGCCGAGCTTCGTCGCCGGCCACCCGGAGCCCGTCGGCGACCGGCGCCCCGAAGCGGGCTTCGATCCGGGCGACCACCGCCTCGATGTCGTCGTCCGGCGTGCAGAGCGTGCAGGCGCCGCCGCCCATGCGGGCGAGCTGGGTGAGCAGCGACTCATTCACCGCGGTGTCGATCCCCAGGCTGAAGAAGCGGGCGCCGCGCGCGCGGTTCGCGACCGCCGCCACCAGCTCCGCCTCGTTGCCGGCCTGCCCATCCGTGATGAAGAGCACCGTGCGGAGGCGGCCTTCGGGCCGGTCGCCGTCGAGGGCGGCGCGGATCGGCGGGAGCATCTCGGTGCCGCCGCGCGCGTCGAGCTTCCCGACGAACCGCTCGGCCACCGCGAGGGCCGCCGAGGAGAACGGGACGAAGTCGGGTGCGTGGGGCTCCACGCGGTCGTCGAAGGCGATCACCCGGAAGCGGTCGCCGGGGAGGAGGCCGCGGAGCGCCGTACGCAGCGCCAGCTTCGCGGCCCGCATCTTGGTGCCGTCCATGGAGCCGCTGATGTCCACGCAGAAGACGGCGTCGCGCGGGAGCGGGGTGGCCGCGACCGCAGGCGGCTCCACGAGCAGGAGCGTGGTCTCGCCGTCCGTCCAGGCGCGGGCGCCGCCCTGGGCGCCGGCGAAGGCGAACGCCAGGACGAAGTCCCGATCGCAGGTGGCGGTGCCGCCAGGGGCGACGACGACGCCGTCCGCCAGGTCCACACGGAGGGCGTGGAGGCTGCTCTGGAGGCGCGAAGGGGCGCCGACGAAGCGCACTTCGAGGTCCAGGCGGGTGCCGCCCGCGAGACGCAGCGGCGGCGAGATCCGGGAGGCGTCGGGGACGCGGTCGGTGTCCGCCGCGGTGCCCGGACCGACGTGCCCCACCTCGTTCCCAGGGATGTACCTCGGGGCGATCGTGGTGGGGAATCGGAAGCGCAACGCGCCGTCCTCCGCAGCGAGCGCCTCGATCACCACCAGGCGCACCACCACCTCTTCGCCCGGCGGCAGGTTGGTGACGCGCAGCGTGTGCACGTCCGGGCGCTCGCGGGTGACGAGCGCGGCCCGGTGCCCGGCGGTACGCGCGGCGGCGAACTCCCGCTCGGCGGCGTCTTTCTCACGGCACTCGGCGCGGACGACCAGCTCGCCGCAGCGCAGCTCCACCTCGGTGAGCGCGCCGCGGACCGGCAGCGGGAAGAGGTGCACCGCCTCGACCGGCCCCTCGTTGCGGTTCGCGAAGCGCTGCTCCACGACCGTACGGGCGAGGGCGCCGGCGATCTCCACCCGCACCCGCACGGACACCAGCGGGAGCGGACGTTCGCGGCCCTCGACCAGCGCGAGGAGGCCGCCGAGGCCCCGCTCGTCCGAGGTGGGGCAGAGGGCGGGGGTGGGCGCGAGGGCGTGGCTGTCGTTCATCGGGCACTCCTGGGGAGGTGGGGGACGAGCGCAGCGGCGACTTCCGCCGGCTCGGGGTTGAGGTTCGGGTCGATGGTGAGCCAGACCCCCGGGGCCAGCTCGAAGGTGACGAGGGCACGGCCGACCAGGCCGGCGGGGGCAGCTTCACGCGCGACAACGGCACCCGGATCGGGGGCCAACGCCGGAGTTGCGGCAGCGAAATCCTCGGCCGCCGAGGTGGCCTCGGCGCCGGGCATCGCCTGCTCGCCGATGGCCTGCGCCACGGCCGCTTCGAGGCGCTCCGTGCTGATCCCCGCCAGCGCGGCCTGGATCTGGGCGAGCGAGAGCCCCTCCCCCTGCAGCGCCTTCACCGCCACGGCCTGCACGAGGTGGCGGTAGCCGTAGATCGCCACCCGCCCGTCGTAGCGGAGCGGCCGGTCGAGCAGGCCGACGGACTGGTAGTACCGAAGCGTACGTTCATCGGGCGCAATGCGCACCCGTTCATCGCCCGGGTGGACGCGGAGCCGAGCGCAGAGCGAGGTGGCGTGCGCGGCGAGTCCCCCGAGGGAGAAGCTGGCGGCGCGGAGGGTGTCGAGGTGGCTCACCCCATTACTGTAAACATGACAGTAATCAGTGTCAACAAAAACGATGGATCTCCTTGGGCGCCGGAGCGGCGGCCTGCCCGCCCCCGCGCGACCTCAGGCGACCGGGAGGGAGCAAACCGGGTGCCTGGAGAGGCCTTCCCGCACCAATTGTGTTCTTTGTTCCACCTCCCGGCCCGACTACACCGTCGCGAGCCATGACCAGTGTCGGCGCCGCGGTTACACTGACCCATGCCCTTCGTCGTGCTCACTCTCTGGTCCGGCTGCGCCGCCCAAGGTGTGGGGTGTGAGGACCGGTGCCTGGACATGGAGGCCCAGGTGGCCGAACAGGCCGTCGAAGCCGACTCGAGCGCGACGTTCGACCAGGCGGCCTGGGAGCGGCTCTGCGCGGACTCGCGGAGCCTCGGCTGCGACGAATGCCAGGCTGCGACCGCTTCCTACATGCTGGCCACGTACTTCGTCTCCACCCGCTGCGGCTGCGGCAATGACCTCGAGGGGGTCCGTGAGTGCACCCAGGACCAGGACGTCACGCAGGAGGAGGCCGACGAGGTCCTCGATCAGTGCGCCCAGGAGTGCGAGGCGTACCTGCTCTGACGCCTCCGCTCGCCCCCGGCTGGCCTGTGAAGTGGAGCGCTGACGGTCGTTGCGCCTGGGACGGGGGGCCGGGGCACCGCCGGTGTATGGCGCCCCTAATCCTTCTCTATCGCAGGGAATTCCACGACACCCCGCCGTCGAGGTCGGGGGAGGTGGCGGCGAGCGTGTAGACCGCGCGGCGGTTCTTCGCTTCGTCCACGTTGTCGCCGGTGGCCACCGCGAGGCCACGCTCGCCCATTCCCGCGTAATAGATGTCCCCGGGGAAGCCGGCCTTCTTGAACCAGCCAGCGATGGAGCGTGCACGGTCCAGCGAGAGCTTCTCGTTGCTGCCGGCGTCGCCGACGGTGTCGGTGTGCCCGTCCACGTACAGCTTGATCACCACGTCCTTGCCGTACTTGGCCATGGTGTTGTCGACCTCCACCATCGCGGCCTGCAGCTTCGGCACCTCGCTGCCGAGGATCTCGCTGGAGCCGGTCTCGAACACCACGTCCTCGTGCGGGATCGAGTACTTCCAGGGATTCAGCTCCATCTCCGCGAAGAACCCGTTGGCGTCGTAGCCCTTGATCTTGAGCTTGAGCGCCTCGCCGTTCTCCTGCGACCACGCCACCTCGATCGGCTGCCCGGCGCTGGCGTTCGTCGGCACCATCCCGCCCCCGATCTCCGCGCCACCGGGCCCGAAGACCGAGACCTCCACCTTCGACGCGTCCCGCTCCAGCGTGAGCGACAACGTTCGCGACGGGAGGTCCATCGAGCCGGGGACCAGCCGCATCTTCATGGGCAAGAGCACCTGCACCGTGAACTTCAGGGGCATCTCGCCGGTCTCGCCGTCGCGGGTCTCCACGCTCACGTTGCCGGTGCAGCTGTAGGAGCCGGCGCCGAGATCGAGCGTCCAGGTCTTCTTCTCGCCGGCGCTGGCGGGGCCGCTGCGGTCGAACTTGGCGCTCCCGCAGCTGCCGTGCACCGAGAGCTCCACCGCGTCGGCGTTGGCGACCACCGTGAACGACGGCTTGGAAGTGCCCACCTGGCCCTTCTTCACGTACTCGAAGGAGACGGCGTCCTGGGCGAAGGCGGAGGCGACGAAGGCGAGCATCAGCATCCGCGCCGAGTAACTGTGCGCGCGGTCGCCGCCACGCCCCGTGCCTCATGGGCTCCGTCGTCCGCGCCGATCCCTCCCCCGAACCGAGGACTCCATGCCGAGCGCCCCCTCCCCCGCGACGCGTGCCCGCCCCAGCTGGGCCCGGCCCCCAGGCGACGCCCTCCACCTGGTCCGCGAGGCGCCCACCCCGCCCGCCGACCCGCGCCGGGTGGCACGCGCCCGGCTCCAGGACGCCGTCACCCTGTCGACGGAGTAGCCGACCGCGGCCAGCACGATAGACGCCCGGCCTTCCCGGAAGTGCCATGCGTGACGTGCTCGCCCGCCTCGGGCTCGCGGAGACCAACCCCGGCGCCTACGCCGGCGCCGCCCTCGAGGGTGGCTACGCCGGTCGTGTCGAGAGCCTCAACCCCAGCGACAACGCCGTGCTCGCCGCGGTGGAGCTCGCTACCGTCGCCCAGTACGACAAGGTCGTCTCCGAAGCCGCCCGCGCCTACAAGGAGTGGCGCATGCTCCCCGCGCCGAAGCGCGGCGAGATCGTACGCCAGATGGCGGAAGCGCTCCGCGAACGCAAAGAAGACCTCGGCGCCCTCGTGTCCCTGGAGGTCGGCAAGATCCGCGCCGAAGGCCAGGGTGAAGTTCAGGAGTCGATCGACATCGCCGACTTCGCCGTCGGCCTCTCCCGGCAGCTCTACGGCCTCTCGATGCACAGCGAGCGCCCACGCCACCGCATGTACGAGCAGTGGCACCCGCTCGGTGTGGTCGGAGTGATCACCGCGTTCAACTTCCCGAACGCCGTGTGGGCCTGGAACGCCATGCTCGCCGCCGTCTGCGGCGACACCGTGGTGTGGAAGCCCTCGCTCAAGGCGCCGCTCACCGCGATCGCCACCCACAAGGTGTGCGAGCAGGTGCTCGCGAAGAACGGCTGGAGCGGCGTCTTCGGCCTGGTCATCGGCGGCGACAAGGACGTCGGCGAGACGATGATCCACGACACCCGCCTGCCGCTGATCTCGGCCACCGGCAGCACCCGCATGGGCCGCCGCATCGGCACGGTCGTGGCGGAGCGCTTCGGCCGCTCGCTGCTCGAGCTCGGCGGCAACAACGCGATCATCGTCGAGAAGGACGCCGATCTCGCCCTGGCGCTGCGCGGCGTGCTCTTCGGCGCCGTCGGCACCGCGGGCCAGCGCTGCACCACGACCCGGCGGGTGCTGATCCACAAGGACGTGTACGGCGAGCTCGTCCCCAAGCTGGTCACCGCCTGGAAGCAGTGCCGGATCGGCGACCCGCTGGCGGAGGGTACGCTCGTCGGCCCGCTCATCGACGCCCAGGCGGTCGAGACGTTTGAGCACGCGCTGAGCGCGGCGGTCGCGCAGGGCGGCAAGATCCTCGTCGGCGGCAAGCGGGTGGACCGTCCGGGCAACTTCGTGGAGCCGGCGATCGTCGAGGCCCGCGCCGACATGGCGATCTGCCGCGAAGAGACGTTCGCGCCGATCCTCTACGTGATGCCGTACGACACGCTGGAGCAGGCGATCGACTGGCAGAACGACGTGCCCCAGGGCCTCTCTTCCTCGATCTTCACCGACAGCTTCCGCTCCGCCGAGACCTTCCTCAGCGCGTCGGGGAGCGACTGCGGCATCGCCAACGTGAACATCGGCACCTCGGGCGCCGAGATCGGCGGGGCGTTCGGCGGCGAGAAGGAGACCGGCGGCGGTCGCGAATCGGGCAGCGACGCCTGGAAGGCCTACATGCGCCGGCAGACCAACACCCTGAACTGGGGCCGGGACCTCCCGTTGGCGCAGGGCATCACGTTCGACGTGTGAGCCGCGCCGAACGCGGCGCGCCGAAACGCGGGATTCGTCCGTCGGCTAGGACCGTGTGAGCTGCCGTCGAGCCGAAGCCGTCAGCGCGGGGGCCTGCCCCCATGGGCGGCCGGCGCTCCCTCCGCTCGGCCCGCCGCCCACGACGTCCCCCGCCCCGTCACCGCCCCCGGGACCGCCAACGGCCGACGGCGAGGCCGCGGGCCGAAACCCGCGAGCGCTGGCTGCGGCGGCTCACACCCGCTGCAGAGGGGGGAGGCTGCCCCACTCGCTCCCCATCCTGCGACACCGATGGGGCAGCGAGGTCGCCCCAGGCGCCCGAAAGCGGGCGTTCTCCCATTGGCACGGCGCTTGCCTTACCCGGGGTGCCTCCCTGGAGCTCCCGATGATCCGCGACCTCATCCACGACGAAGAAGGCCAGTCCACCGTGGAGTACATGCTCCTCATCAGCGTGATCGTGATCGCGCTGGTGGCCGCCGCGTACGTCTTCGTGCCCATCTTCCAGGCGGGCGTGAAGGACCTGGCGTCCGACGTGAAGAAGATCCTCTCCACCGGCAAGATCGGACGCACCGGCACCACCCGCTGAGCGCGCGGCGCCGCGAGCGCCGGGCTCAGAGGTCGATCACCTTCGTGGTGCGGGCCACCGCCTCGGCGGCGGTCTGCCCACTCCATTCACCGCGGTAGCCGAGCGGGGCGCAGACCGCGCGGAGGCGGCCGAGCTGAAGGTCGCTGCCGTGGTGGGTGTGCCCCGCCAGGGTGAGCTCCACCCGGGGGTCGGCGCGGAACAGCTCGCCGAGGCCTGCGTGCCCGATGAAGGCCTGGCAGAAACGCCAGCCCGGATGCGGCTTCCGGAGCAGTTGTTCCTGAAAGGGCACCATGTGGGTGACCCCGACGATCCGCGGAGCGCCGCAGCTGGAGAGCTGCCCGGCGAGCCGCGCCCGGAGGCGCTCCGCCACCGCCAGCGCGCTCATGCGCCGCCCGAATTCGTCTGGGAAGACGGCGTAAACGTGGTCCATCCACCGGAGGCCGCCGAATTCCCCACGTTCGTAGGCCCCTTCGGGGACGTCGAGCTCCGGGTCGCGCATCGAGAGGTCGTACCAGCCCAGGGTGCCCACGAAGCCGATGTCGCCGAGGAGGAACGGCGCGTTGTCCAGGCAGCGCACTCCGGCCTCCGTGCACATCGCTGGGAGCAGCTGGTCGAGCCGCCACCACGCGTGCTGGCCGAGCGATGCCCGGTCGGGATGGTTCCACACGTCATGGTTGCCGGCGACGTAGACCATCTCGGCGGCACACGGGCGCAAGGCGAGGAAGGCCTCGAGCAATTGGGTGGGGGAGGTCGCCACGTCCCCCGCGAGGACCAACACATCGGGTGACGCCGCCCGCGCCTGACGCACCAGCTCGTCGAGCACCTCGGGCCCGTTCTTGTCGAGGTGGATGTCGCTCGTGGCGAAGATGCGCATCGCGCCCCTTTAGCCGGAGCCCTGCCCGGACGCGCCCTTGACGGAAAAAGCAATTGCGTGACAGTTGTCGAACGAGTAGAGTGCGGCGCGCTTCGACCTTGCCAGGAGACCACATGACGACCTTCCGCCTCGCCCTCCTCAGCCTTCTCGCCACCGGGTGCTTCTCGGGCACCACGTCCACCGACACGTCGGGCACGGACGACACGGCCGACACCAACGACACCCAGGACACCCAGGACACTGAGACGGGCGACACCCAGGAGCAGATGGACACGGGCACGGCCTACGTCTCGCTCCACCTCCGCGGCGGCCCGGACGGCAACGCCAAGTGGGGCTACGCCGCGTGGGACAAGTACGGGACTGGGGACGTGGTGTGCGAGATGTACGCCGATCTCACGCAGTCCGCCGAAGCCACCGACTGCGCCAACTGCGACTACGCCTTCGAGACGACCGTGACCGGCGGCGCCACTGAGGGTGCGGGCTGCGACACGCTGCTCGATCCGGCGACCCTCGCCCCGCTCGCCACCTTCACCGACTACACCTACAAAGACCTGCAGATGCTCGGGAACTACGACGGGTTCGGGTTCTCGGCCGCGTACACCATGTACTACGAAGGGTACGGCGAGTTCGAGTGGACGGACGTGGCGTGGCTGCGCTCCAAGAAGAAGGGCGAGTGGTTCACGGTCGCCCGCAACCTCCCCGCGTACGACGTGTACGACGTGACGACGGACGGCGACAACTTCGACGCCCTCCGCTCCTTCCCGGACAGCACCGGTACGGCCGACGCGTACTACTACTTCTTCCCCCTGTAGTCTGCGGCGAGCGAGCCCCGCCACCCTTCCAGGGTGGCGGGGCTCTTCTCGTTTTCGGCCTTGCCCGCCGCCGATCGCACCTCGGCCGCCGACGCGTCCCGGTCGGCACGCCGGGGCACCCGCGCCGCTCCCTCGACACGCCTCTACCCGCTGACGGCGACCAGCTCCACCAGCGGCCCCGCCGGGTTGGTATCGTCGCCGAGGTCCACCACGGCGTCGATCGACCAGGCGCCCTCGGTCTCCTCGGTGTCGTCGCGGCCGACGAGCACCTGCCGCACGCTCCATCGGTGCGGCCCGATGCCGCGGACGGTGGTGTGGTCGGCGAGGCGGGATCGGTGATCGAAGAGGATCGCGCCGAGCTCGGCGGCGGCGGGGTCGAACGCGGCGGCGAGGGCCTCGGGCGTCCAGGTGGCGCCGGGGCGGGCGCGCACGCACGACGCGGCCTCTTCCCAATCGCCACGGGAGACGGCGCGGACCAGCGCGTGGAGCTCGGCGCGGAGCCGCGCCCGGAACGCCTTGGGGTTGGCGCTGAGGTCCACCGGGCGAACCTCCACGATCCCGGGTTGACCGCCGAGGAGGAGCGTCTCCCACTCGGTGAGCAGTGAGCTGTCTACCCGCTCCAGAAGCGCGCGGAGCCAGCCGGTGAGCTCGATGATCCCGTCGGTCTTGAGCTCGTCCGGCACGTTTTGGACCAACGCCTTGTACACCTCGGTGAGGTACCGGAGCACCACCCCCTCGGAGCGCTGAAGCTGGAGCTCGGTGACGTACTCCGCGAAGCTCATCCAGGTCTCCGCCATCTCCCGGGCGATGGACTTGGGGCGCACCCCCTCCCCCTTCACCCACGGGTGCTCGGCCGCGTACGCGTTGAAGGACGCGTAGATCTCCTCGGCGAAGGGCTTGGGCCAGGTGATGTCGTCGAGCAGCGCGATGCGCTCCTCGTAGGGAATCCCCGCCGCCTTGAGCTCCTGGAGCTTCGTGAAGCGGGCGCGGTCTTGCTGCTTGAGTAGGATGGCCCTCGGGTTCTCAAGGATCGCCTCGATCCAGGTGAGCGTGTCGTGGGCGTGGGTGGGTGAGGAGGGGTCGAGCTGCCCGAGCGCGCCGACGAGGAAGAGCGAGAGGCTGTGGTGCAGGCTGAAGTCTCGCTGCAACGACGCTTCCAGCGTGAGGGTGCCCGCGTCGTCGCGGTGCACCACCTTCGCCTGAACCAGCTCGTCCACCAGCGCGCCGACGGAGGCCTTGAGGCTCACCTTCTGCGCCGCGGTGACGTGGCTCTCGTCGACGAGCGCGGAGAGCTGCTCCAGCCCGTCCGTCGCGTCGCGGCCCTGGTCGGCGGCGTGTTGCATGAGCATCAGGACCCGGCCGTGATCCACGGTGAACCGCGGGGTGAGCGACTCGGGGGGCTTCTCCACGAGGCCCCGGAAGGTCGTCTCGTCCCAGTGTTTGTAGCCGCGCTCGGGGGGCTTGGCCTTCACCAGCTTCTTCTTCTTCGCCGGGTCCGCCCGCGTCTCGATGCGGATGTTCTCGATGACGTGCTCGGGCGCCTGGGCGACGACGTACCCGACGGTGTCAAAACCAGCGCGGCCGGCGCGGCCGGCGATCTGCTTGAAGTCGCGCACCCGGAGGATGTCGGTCTTTTCTCCGTCGTACTTGCACAACTGGGTGAAACACACCGTGCGGATCGGCACGTTGATGCCCACCCCCAGGGTGTCGGTGCCGCAGATGATCTTCAGGAGCCCCTGCTGGGCGAGCCGCTCGACGAGGAGCCGGTAGCGCGGGAGGAGCCCGGCGTGGTGCAGGCCGATGCCGTGGGCGACGTAGCGACGGAGCGTGGGCCCGAACGGACTGTGGAAGCCGAAGCCGCCGATCGCGTCGAGGATCGCACGCTTCTCCTCCTTGGTGCACCAGTCCAGGCTCATCAGCGCCTGCGCCTGCTCCGTCGCGTCGTTCTGGGTGAAGTGGACCAGGTAGACCGGGGCACGGCCGTGGCGGACGAGGCCGGAGATCACCTCGGTCAGCGGGCTCTGGGAGTAGGTGAACTCCAGCGGCACCGGCCGCACCGCGCCCCTCACCTCCTCCACCACCTTGCCGGTTCGCTTTGCGAGGTCTTCCTGGATGGCGCGGGTGTCGCCGAGCGTGGCCGACATCAGGAGGAAGGTCGCTTTCGGGAGCGTGAGCAGCGGCACCTGCCAGGCCATGCCGCGGTCGGGGTCGCCGTAGTAGTGGAACTCGTCCATCACGACGCTGTCGACCTTTGCATCCGCGCCCTCGCGGAGCGCGTAGTTCGCGAGAACCTCGGCCGTACAACAGATGATCGGCGCATCGCGGTTCACGGAGCCGTCGCCGGTCATGAGCCCCACGTGCTCGGCGCCGAACCACTTGCAGAGCTCGAAGAACTTCTCCGAGACCAGCGCCTTGATCGGCGCGGTGTACCAGGTGCGGCCGAGCTCGACGAACGTCTTGAAGTGCAGCGCGGTGGCGACGAGTGACTTCCCCGACCCCGTCGGGGAATCGAGCACCACGTGGTTACCGGCGAAGATGGCGAGGATCGCCTCTTCCTGATGGCGGTAGAGGGTGAGCCCGCGGTCGGCGACCCAGCCGAGGAAGACGTCGAGCGCCTCGTCGGGATGGGAAAAACCATGCTCGGGGATGCGTTCGTCGAGGCGCAGGACAGACATCGACGGCGGACTATGCCGCGGAGCGGTCGAGCGCCGCCGGTGCGGACGCGGGGGCCGACGCTCCGGCTGGCACCGACGCGCACGCTGGCCCGCCCATCGCCCCGGGTTACCCGACGTGCTCCCCTCGCCTTCGCCCGCGTGACCGCCCCCGCCTCGCCCGTCGCCGCGCCATGAAGCCCCGCCTCGGCCTCCTGCTCCTCGTCGTGCTCACCGTGATCGCGGGGGCGCTCGCCGCGCGCACCAAGGTCTCGACCGACCTGCTCGACGCGCTGCCCTCCGAAGGAGGCTTCGCCGCCGCCTACGCCGATGCCCAGCGGTTCTCCCTGCTCGACATGGTGCTCGTCGACGTGGACGGCACCGCCGACCCCGAGCACCTCCACGAGGCGATTGACACCCTCGGCGCCCGCCTCGCCACCCACTCCGACCTCTTCGACGTGCGCTACCACGTCGGCCTGGAGGACGGCATCGCCATCCGAAAGGCGGCGATGCCCCACGTGATCACGCTCCTGGCGGCCGACGAGCTCGCGCGCCGCGTCTCGCCCGACGGTCTCCACGCCGCGATGGAGGGCGCCGCCGCCAAGCTCACTGGCCTCACCGGAGCCATGGTCGCCCGGCTCCTCCCGATCGACCCGCTCGACCTGGGCGGCACGTTCACGGGGTCGATGCAGTCGGCCGGCACGTCGAGCGACGTGAAGCTGGTCTCCGGGCACTTCGTAGACGCGGGAGGCACCCACGGGCTCATCCTGCTACGCACCCGCGAATCGGCGTTCGGCGTCTCCAAGCAGTCCCCGATCTACACCACGATCGAGGCCGATCTCGCCGCGAGTCCCCTCCCCGCGCGCTGGCTGGGGAGCCCGCGCTTCGCCGCCGAGGCGCGCGAGACGATCCAGGGCGAAACCCAGGTCGCCATCACCGCGGGCGTGGGGCTCGTCGCCCTGGTCTTCCTGCTCTTCTTCCGCTCGGTGCGGCCGCTCCTCGGCACCTTCCCCGCCGCGCTCCTCGGCTCCGCGTTCGCGGGCGCGGCCGCCTCGTTCTGCTCCCCCGTCCACGGGATCACGCTGGCCTTCGGCGGCGCCCTGGCCGGCCTCGGCGTCGACTACTGGATCCACCTCTACCTCCACGGCATCAAGGACGGCGTCGCCGACACGTTCGCCGGCCGCCTCGCCCAGTCCCGCGAAGCGCTGCGGCACCTGCTCGGCGCCTACGGCATCTCGATCGCCGCCACGGCCACCAGCTTCGTGATGCTCGCGTCGTCGTCCTACCCGGCGGTAGGCGACCTGGGGATCATCGGCGTCGGCGGTGCGATCGGCGCGCTGCTCTCGGTGGTCCTCGCGGGCCCGTACGTCTTCGCCGCGCTCGCCCGCCCCGGCGACACGGTGCCCCAGGTGCCGGTGCCCGACCGCGTGCCCGGCTGGCTCGGCGCGGTCAGCGTGGTCGCGGTGCTGGCGCTCGCGATGGCGGCGGTGGGCGTGGAGTTCGACGGTGACCCGCGCTCGATGGACGCACGGCAGCCCGAGACCGCCGCGCTCGAGGCCGAGCTCAACGAACGCTGGGGCGGCGGTGGCACCGCGGCGCTCGTCGTCGCCGACGGGGCAGAGGCCGGGATCGCCCTGGACAAGCTCGCGCCGGCGGTCGCCGCGCTCAACGCCGGGGCCCCCGGGGTGCGCGTCCAGTCGCCGCTGGGTCTGCTCCCGGCGCCCGCCCAGGTGGCGGAGCGCGTCGCCGCCGTGGCCGACACCGCGAAGATCGAAGCCGACTTCCTCACCGCCGCCACCGACGCCGGGTTCGACGCGCCCGCGCTCGTCGCCGGCTTGCGCACCACCCTGGGCGCCACCGAACCGCCGACGCTCGACACCTGGTCCGGCACCCCGCTCGCCGATCTGCTCCAGCGGACCGTCCGGATCGACGCCGACGGCCACACCACCGTCGCGGCGCTGCTGCGGGCGATCACCCCCGAGGCGCTCGACCACGCCCGGTACGAGGTGGAGCTCTCGGGGGCGGACGTACGCTTCGTCCACCCGGCCGGGCTGGCGGCCGAGGGCGCGGACCGCATCCGGGTGGAGCTGCTCACCCGGTCCGGCGCGGCGCTGCTGCTGGTGCTGCTCTACATGGTCATCCGGTTCCGCGATCCGGCGAAGGTCGTCGCGGCCGCGGCGCCCTCGATCGCCGCCGTCGCGGGCACGCTCGGCACGCTCGCGCTGCTGCACTTCAAGCTCACCCCGGCGTCGGGTCCAGCGCTCGTGCTCGTGCTCGGCATGGCCTTCGACCAGGGGATCTTCCTGGTGGAAGGCGAGGAGGGCGGCCGGAGCACGTTCCTGGCCGCACGCGCCGCGATCGTGGTCGCGCTGCTCAACGCCGCCGGCGGCTTCGCGGGGTTGCTCCTCGCGACTCACCCGGCGGTGCGCGGCGTCGGTGTCGTCGTTACCCTGGGGATCGTCTACACGGGCGTCGGGGCGTTCTTCATCACCCCGACGATGCTGACCGAGACCGGCGACGTCACCAGCCGGAGGTGGCTGAAGCGGTCCACCTACGCCCTGGTTTCGCTGGTGGTGCTGGACCAGCTCCTCGCGTACTTCGGGCGCGTCCCCCCGCCGCCGGTCACGCTGGAGAATCGCTACACCCTCGAAGAACGCTCGCCGACGGAGCGCCGCTTCGGCCCGAACCACCTCGTCCGGCGGCACGGGATGTGGGTGGCCCTGGTGGAGGGCACCGGCGCCGAGATCGGCGAGGCCACCGCCCACCTCAACGGCCCCATCCGCGATCGCGCGGAAGCCAGCCTCTACCAGACCTTCACCCGCCTCGTGCCCAACCGCTTCGTGGAGTACGGCCTCGCCCGCGGGTTGCCGTTCATGGGCCGCGCGATCGTGAAGGACAGCCCGCAGCCCTACCTCGAGGAGCTCGCCGCCTACACGCAGATCGGCGAAGACCCCTGGCGTTGGCTCGGCCCGACCTACACCCGCAAGCTGATGATGCACGCGCTCCACGACGTGGGGCAGGCCATGGTGGGCACCCCGCTGCTTGACGGCTGCACCGGCTTCATGGCCGGCGGCGACTGGACGAAGGACGGCCACTGGCTCCTCGCCCGCGACTGGGACTTCGGCGGCGGCCCGCCCTTCTCGGAGGACAAGGCGATCATCGCCGTGAAGCGCGATGGGACGATCCCCTACGTCCACGTGGCGATGCTCGGGCTCGCCGGCTCGGTGAGCGGCGTGAACCAGGCGGGCATCGGCGTCGCGCTCCAGGCCGCGGCCTCCGACTCACCGATCCGCCCCGGGGCGCCGATGATCTTCATCGCCCGGGAGATCCTCGAGTCGGCGCGCTCGCTCGACGACGTGGAGCAGATCCTGGAGGCGCGGAAGGGGTTCGTGAGCGAGGCAGTGCTGGTGGTGGACGGCGAGCACGGCGAAGCGGCGGTCTTCGAGGTCACCCCGACCGACGTCGACCGGGTGCCGGTCGGCACGCACCTCGCCCAGAGCAACCACCTCCGCGGGCGCCACAAGGACGACGGGATGAACGCGCGGCGCATGGAGCACGGCACCACCGTCGCGCGGCTCGACCGGATGCAGGCCCTCCTGGACGCCGGCCCGGTGGACACGACGCGCGCCATCGAGCTGCTCCGCGACCGGGGCGAAGGCCTCGTCGACGGCGACGAGCGCGCCATCAACGCGGACATCGCCAGCCACGGCGTGGTGATCGACGCCACGGCGCGGACGATCACCGTGGGCGCATGGCCGAACGTGGCCGGGGAGTTCGTACGGTTCCGCCTCGACGACCTCCTGGCGGACCGGATGGACGGCGAGGTCGTCGCGCCGGCGGACGATCCGGAGCGATCGCTGCGGGTGCATCGGGCGAAGGAGCTCGGCACCTGGAAGGCGGGGCCGTGATCCTCCTCTCCGCCGCCCTCGCGGCCCCGCCGCCCTGCCCGCTCCCCACCGGCGAGCACGTCGTCACGCTCGGCATCGCCTCGCACGGCCACAGCTTCGGCGGCCTCGGCGTCGTCGACTTCTCCGGCGAAGACTGGACGCTCACCGCGCTCTCTCCCGCCGGTCCGGCGATCTTCTCCGTGGTCCACGAGGCCGGCCTCACGACGGTGCAGAGCGCCTTCCCGGAGTGGACGCCGCTGCTCGGCCAGCTCCCCTTCGACCGCGACCTCCGCCTGCTCCACACGCCCACGTCGGAGACCTGCGAGGTCCGCCCGCCGGCCGCACCGCCGCCCACCGGCACGACCGGCGGCGCGGTCAGCACCTCGACCGACGACGCCGCCACGCGCGCGGCGGACGCGCCGACGCCGGCGCCCCTCCGCGGCCGCATCGTCGTCCACGGGACGACCCGGCGGTGGCGGGGTGCGCCGGGCCCCGCGCGGGTCACGGCGGAGGGCGACAAGCTCGTGCTCACGGACCCGCTCCGCGGCTACACCCTCACGGTGGTGGAAGCTCGAGAAGAAGCGGAGGTCTCCCCGTGAGCGCCGCCCCGCGTACGCTCCCCGCCGTGCTCATCCCGACCTACAACAACGTCGGCACGGTCGGCGACGTGGCCGCGCGCGCCGCCCGCCACGGGCTGCCGGTCTACGTGGTCGACGACGGGTGCACCGACGGCTCCGGCGATGCCGCACGCGCCGCAGGCGTGCAGGTGATCGTGCACCCGGGCAACCGCGGCAAGGGCCAGGCGCTGCTCACCGGCATGGCCCGCCTCCGCGCCGACGGCTTCACCCACGCCATCTGCCTCGACGCGGACGGCCAGCACGAGCCCGATGACATCCCGGCGTTTGCCGCGGCGGTCCTCGCGCGGCCCCACGCGATCTACGCGGGCGTGCGCGACCTCGCCACCGCCCCCGAGAAGAGCCGCTTCGGTCGGAGGTTCTCCAACTTCTGGATCTGGGTGGAGACCGGCTGGCGGGTGGCAGACAGCCAGTGCGGCTTCCGCGCCTACCCGATCGACGAAGTCTTGGCGTTGGGCCTCGGTGGCAGCCGCTACGACATGGAGGTGGAGGTGCTCACGCGGTGCCTGTGGCGCGGCGTGCCCGTGCTCGACCTCCCCTGCCGCGTCTGGTACCCCAAGCCGGAGGAGCGGGTCACGAGCTTCGATCCGCTATGGGACAACGTACGTATCTCGTGGATGAACACGCGGCTGGTGGTGCGCCGGGTCCTCGACCCCCGCCTGTGGCCCGCGGCGCGGGAGAAGCTGCCCTGGTCCGGGGGCACGCGCGGGGTGTTCTTCGGGTGGCGCGGGGTGATCGCGCTCCTGAAGCTGGTAGGGAGAAAGCCGATTTACCCCTTCCTCCAGCTCGCGGTGCTCTTCTACTGGCTGCTCAATCCGGCCGCGCGCGCCCACCACGCTCGCTTCCTCGCGCGCGCCGGCGCCCGGCCGGGGACGCTCCGCGGCTTCTCCGCCTTCGCCTCCGCGATGCTCGACCGCCTCTCGTTCCTCCTCCGCGGACCTGGCGAATTCACCCAGGTGCACGACGGGGTGGACCCGCTGGTCACCGTCTTCGAAGGGCAGACCGGCGCCGTGCTGCTCTCGGCGCACTTCGGGAACATCGAGGTCTCCACGGGCGCCTCCGGGCGGCTGGAGCGGCTGCAGCGCATCCGGATCGTCCGGTTCATGGGCGAGAACGACCCTTCCGTGCGGGTGCTGGAGCTGCTGCCCGAGACCTGGCGCCCGAAGATGATCGCGGTCAACCGGGGTGAAGGGTTCGCGGCGCTCGACATCGTCCGGGAGCTGCGCGCGGGCAAGGTGGTCGCCATGCACGGCGACCGGAAGGTCGACGACCGCACGGTGCGCGTGGATTTCCTGGGTCATCCCGTCGATCTCCCCTCGGGGCCGTGGCTGGTCGCGGCGCTGGCGCGGGTGCCGGTGATCGTGGTCGCCAACGTGAAGGAGACGACGGACCGCTACCGCATGCTCGCCGCGCCGCCGATGCGCGTGGAGTTCGTCCGCGGCCGCGATCGCGACGAACAGGTGCGGGAGTGGGCGCAGGCCTACGCGGACGTGCTCGCGGCCTGGGTCCGGAAATACCCGGATCAATGGTACAACTACCACGGGTTCTGGGCGGACTGAGCGCTAGACGGGCAGGCCCCGGTCTCGGCAAGGGGATGGGGCGCATCCCCACCCTCAGCGCTTCGAGAGACGGCTCACAAGCGCACGGCCTCCCTTCGAACCACGGTCGGCGTTCCTTTTGCCCGCGCCCCCGCGGCGCCGCCGCCCGCCGCCGATGCGGGCGCTACGCTAACGCTCGCGCCCGG
>CAIXRH010000264.1 GCA_903921785.1 uncultured Pseudomonadota bacterium | reverse complement strand
GGCCCCCGTCGCGGCCCTTCCGCAAGTCGACGCCACCCCCGGCGCGCCCGCGGACCCCCCTCCGCCTCCCAAGCCCTCCTCCGACGGAGGTGCCGCGTGATCGACTGGATCCTCTTCGGGCTGCTCACGGTCACCACCCTGGGCGCCGGCTTCCGGGTGGTCACCGCGACCGACCTGGTGCACGTCGTGCTCTGGCTGGCGGTCACGCTGCTGGGAACGGCCGGGTTCTATGCGCTCCTGGACTCCGGCTTCCTCGCCGCGATCCAGGTGCTGCTCTACACCGGCGGCGTCATCACCCTGATGCTCTTCGCCGTCATGTTGGCGCGCCGCTCCGGCGGCGCGATCCCGGCCGGCGGCGCGGGGGACATCCCCCGGTCGCTCGTGCTCGCGGTCGCGGTGGCCGGGCTCTCCGGGTACACCATCTTCCGGGGCGGGGCCATCGAGGTCACCCCGATGTCCACCGACCCCGCGGTCCTCGGGCGCTGGCTGCTCGGGCCGCTCTCGGTGCCGTTCGAGGCGCTCTCGGTATTGCTGCTCGCGTCGATGGTCGGGGCCATCGTGCTGGCGCGGAGGAAGGACGCATGACCGGACCCGGGCTCACCGCCTACCTCATCGTGGCCGCCGTGATGTTCGCCCTCGGCCTCTACGGCGTGCTCAGCCGCCGCAACCTCGTGGCCATCGTGGTCTCGGTGGAGTTGATGGCCAACGCCGCCAACCTCAACCTCGTGGCCTTCTCCCGCTTCGGCGGGCACCCGCAAGGAGAGGCCTTCGCCCTCTTCGCGCTCGCGCTCACCGTGGCCGAGGTCGTCGTCGGCCTCGCGCTCGTCGTCCTCGCGTCCCGCGTGAGCGGAACCCTCGAGGCCGACGCCATGTCCGAACTGAAGGGCTGACCGATGCCGCTCGCCGCCCTCTCCATCCTCCTCCCCGCTGCGTCCTTCGCGCTGCTTGCGCTGGTCTGGCCGCTGCGCCACACCGGCAAGCCCGCCGCGTGGATCTCCACGGCGGCCGCCCTTGGCGCCCTCGTCGTCGCCGTGATGACCCTCCTCGACGCGCCCGCGATGGGCGAGCCGGCCCAGGTGTGGACGATGCCGTGGCTCGTCCGCGGCGGTCGGGTCATCGCCGAGGTCGGCTTCCGGGTCGACGGGGTCTCCGCGTTGATGCTCGTGGTCGTCACCTTCGTGGCGGCCTGCGTGCAGGTGTACTCCCTTGGGTACATGGCGGATGAGCCGGATCCCGCGTTGGGCCGGTACTACACCTGGCACTCGTTGTTCATCGTGGCGATGGCTGGCCTCGTGCTCGCGCCGAACCTGCTTCAGTTGGTGGCCGGCTGGGAGCTGGTGGGGCTCTGCTCCTACCTGCTCATCGGCTTCTACTGGCGCAAGCCGAGCGCCGGAAAGGCGGCGGTGAAGGCGGTCTGGGTCACGCGCTTCGCGGACATCGGGCTCATGTCGGGCCTCGTGCTCCTCTACGTGCAGACCGGCGGCTTCGACTGGGACGCGCCCCAGGCCACCGCGATGGTCGCGGCGCTCCTGTTCATCGGGGTGATGGGCAAGAGCGCCCAGGTTCCGCTGCACGTGTGGCTCCCGGACGCGATGGAGGGCCCCACCCCGGTGTCGGCCCTGCTCCACGCGGCGACGATGGTCGCGGCGGGCGTGTTTCTCGTCGTGCGCTGCTGGCCGCTCTTCGAGCACGCCGACGCGCTGCTCACAGCGATGTCCTGGATCGGCGCGATCACCGCGCTCGTCGCGGCGATCACCGCCTCGGTGCAGACCGACATCAAGAAGGTCCTCGCCTACAGCACCTGCTCGCAGCTCGGCTACATGGTGGCGGGCCTCGGGTCCGGCGAGATGATGGGGGGCTACTTCCACCTCACCACCCACGCCTTCTTCAAGGCGCTGCTGTTCCTCGGCGCCGGCTCGGTCATCCACGCCGTGCACAGCAACGAGCTGGGGGAGATGGGCGGGTTGGCGAAGAAGACCAAGGCCACGGCGGTCCTCTTCGGCATCGGCACCTTCGCGCTCGCCGGCTTCCCCGGCCTCGCCGGGTTCTTCTCGAAGGACCTGCTCCTGGAGCAGGTCTTCGAGGCGGGCCAGTACGGTCCGCTCGCCATCCTCATCTTCGTCGCGGGGCTCACCCCGTTCTACATGATGCGGGCCTTCTGCCTCGCCTTCCTCGGGAAGCCCTCGGAGAAGGCGGAGCACGCGCACGAGTCCCCGGTGGTGATGCTCCTGCCGATGGCGGCGCTCGCGGTGCTCGCGGTCGTCGCCGGCTACGGCGGTGGCGCCTTCGCCGAGCGCATCGGCGTCGAGTACGCGTTCCACGTGACGCCGGTGGGGCTGGTGGCGCTGGTGGTCGGGCTCTCGGGCCTCGGCCTCGGCTACGCCAAGTACGGCCTCGGGAAGCTCCAGGGCATGGAGATTCCCGCGCTGGCCACCTTCGTGCGCACCGGCCCGGTCGACCGCGCCTGGGTCTTCGCCTGGGAGCGCGCCTTCAAGCCCTTCGCGGGCGGGATCGGCTGGTTCGACCGCTACATCGTCGACGCACTGGTGAACCTCACCGGGTGGGCGGCGCTGGAGGCGGGTGACCGGGTCCGGACGATCCAGTCCGGGCGGATGCGAGACTATCTCTACGCGGTGGCGCTGGGCGCAGTGCTCGTGGCCGCCGCCGGCACGTTCGGGGGGATCGCCGGATGACCACCTTCCCCTGGCTCTCCTTCGTCGTGTTGGTGCCGATGCTCGCGGGCATCCTGCTCCTGATGGTGCCCGCCCAGAGCCGTGGCACCGTGCGGGTGATCTCGGTCTTCTCGACCCTGGTCACGCTCTTCGGCTCCATCGTCGTGGCGATGCGGTACGACCTCGCGCAGGGCGGGGTGCAGATGGCCGAGCACTTCCCCATCCTGCCGTCCTTGGGCATTGCCTGGGACCTCGGGGTGGACGGCTGGGGCGTCTCGCTTTTGCTGCTCACCGCGATCATCATCTTCGCCGGCGCCTGCGCAACGTGGACGCTCGAGGATCGCGACAAAGACTTCTACATCCTGCTTCTGGTGCTGGTGTCAGGGGTATTCGGCGTCTTCGTCAGCCTCGACCTGTTCTTGTTCTTCTTGTTCTACGAGATCGCGGTACTCCCGATGTACCTGCTCATCGCGATCTGGGGCAGCAGCAAGGCGGTGGCCAAGAAGGGCCCGTTCGCGTTCATCTGGGGTCGCTTCGACATCGGCGGGCGCGAATACGCCGCGATGAAGCTCACCTTGATGCTGCTCCTCGGCTCCGCGGCGATCCTGGTCGGGATGTTTGCGATGGTGCAGGCGTCCCCCGAGCACAGCTTCAACATGATCTCGCTCGCCAAGGGCGGCATCCCCGCGTCGGTGCAGATGTGGGTGTTCCCGGCGCTCTGGCTCGGGTTCGGCACGCTCGCGGGCGTCTTCCCGTTCCACACGTGGTCGCCGGACGGCCACGCGAGCGCCCCGACGGCGGTCTCCATGCTCCACGCGGGCGTGCTGATGAAGCTCGGCGCGTTCGGTGTCATGCGCGTCGGGATGGTCCTCTGTCCCGAAGCTGCGCACACCTGGGCGCCGATCGTCGGCGCGGTGGCGGTGATCAACGTGGTGTACGGCGCGCTCGGCGCCGCCTCCCAGTCCGACCTCAAGTACATCGTGGCCTACTCCTCGGTGAGCCACATGGGCGTGGTCATGCTCGGCGCGGCCACGATGTCGGTGGAAGGCTGGAACGGCGCGGTCTACCAGATGTTCGCGCACGGCCTGATGACCGGCCTGCTCTTCGCGCTCGTCGGCCTCATCTACGGCCGCGCGCACGACCGGGAGATCTTCGGCATGGGCGGCTTCGCCAAGGTGATGCCGGGCGTGGCGGTGTTCTTCACCATCGCCGGCCTCTCGTCGCTGGGCATGCCCGGCTTCGCGGGGTTCATCGCTGAGTTCCAGGTCTTCCTGGGCGCGCTGGCGAGCGGGCACGTGGTGTGGGGCGTCGCCGGCATCATCGGCGCGTGGATCACCGCGGTGTACGTGCTCCGGGCCACCCGGGCCATCTTCTGGGGCGAGGGGCCGCCCGAGCGGTTCCACCACCTCTCCGACGCCAAGGGCGTGGAGTGGATCGCGCTGGTCGTGCTCGGGGGGTGCCTCATCGCCTTCGGTTCATGGCCGAGGTTGTTGCTCGACTACATCGACGTGGGCACGGGTGAGCATCTCGCCCATGTGCTCGGGGGGCTCTGATGGAAGCGCTGCTCATCCCCCTGAGCGTGGCCGGCCTCGCCGCGCTGCTCCTCCTCGCCGACATCGCGCCCGCCAAGGGCGACGCGCGGGGCATCGGCTCCTTCGCGGCCCTCGGGCTCTTCGGCACGCTGGCGCTCACTTGGGTCGTGGCGCCCGGCGCCGACCCCAGCGGCAGCTACGTCTCCGACGCGTTCACCGTCTTCGTGCAGCGGCTGGTCCTGCTCGCCGGCGCGCTCGCCTGTGTCGCCAGCATCGATCACGCGGACGCCCACTTCCCCAAGCGTCAGGGGGAGTTCTACCTGCTCCTCGTGGCCTCGGTCTTCGGGATGACGCTCATCGCGGGCGCGCGGGAGCTCGTGCTGCTCCTCGTGGGCTTTGAGACCATGGGCATCCCCCAGTACGTCCTGGCGGCGATGCACAAGGACAAGAAGGTGGGCGTGGAAGGCGCCACCAAGCTGTACCTGACGGGCGCGCTGTCCGCGGGGCTCACGATCTACGGCGCGAGCTTCCTGGTGGGCGCTGCGGGCACCACCTTCCTGCCCCAGATCGTCACCACGGCACCGTCGGCGATGCTCGGGTTCGGCGCGCTGCTCGTGCTCGCGGGCATCGCGTTCAAGCTCGGCGCGGTGCCGTTCCACATGTGGATTCCCGACACCTACGCCTCCGCGCCGGCGCCCTTCGTGGCGTTCTTGTCGGTGGCGCCGAAGGTCGCCGTGCTCGCCACCGTGGCGCGGATCTCCTGGGCTTCCGGCGAGGGGATGTTCTCGTGGTGGACGGGCGACCTGCTCGTGCTCGCCGCCCTCACCCTCACCGTGGGCAACCTCTTCGCGCTGCCCCAGCGCAACGTCCGGCGGCTCCTCGCGTGGTCGGGGATCGGCCACGCCGGCCTGGTGCTCCTCGCGCTCGGCCTCGCCACCACGGACGGCATCGGCGCCGCCCTGTTCTACCTCACCACCTACGTGGTCTCCAACATCGGCGCTTTCGTGGTGGCCGAGGCGGTCGGCGGCAAGGTGGGCGACGAGGTCGAGGGCTGGAACGGGCTCGCGCGGCGCTCGCCGGGGCTCGCGCTGGCGATGCTCCTCTTCCTGCTCAGCCTGGGGGGGATTCCCTTCGTCGCCGGCTTCTGGGGCAAGGTGCTGCTCTTCCGCACCGCGTGGGCCGCCGGTCAGTCGGCGATGGTGTTCTACGGTGCGCTGCTGTCCGTGGTCAGCCTGTTCTACTACCTGAAGATCGCCCGGGCGATGTACGTGGAGCCCGCGAAGGACCCCACGCCGATCGCGGTGGGTCGCGCCACCATCCTCGCGATCGTGCTCGCGCTGATCGGCGTCATCGGCCTGGGCATGTTCCCCGCGCCGTTCTACGATTCGGCGGAAGAGGCGGGCACCGCGTTGTTGGTGACCGGGCCGGTCGCCCTGGTCACGCCGTAGCTCACCAATACCCGGCCTGCTGGATGGCTTTTCGTTCGGCGTCGGTGACCGGGCGCGCCTCGGTGGGGACGGCCCCCGCTGGGGCGAGCGTCGCGCGCGCGTCGAGGAGGGTGCGGAGGGCGCTGGGTTCGTTCGTCACCGTCGGGGTGCCGCTGTCGAGCCGGTAGAGCGTGGTTGGCGTTCGGGAATCGGTGCCGTGGCTCAGCCACCAGGGCCAGCGGATCACCGCCTCCAGCCCCGCGTAGCGCTGAGGCTGTCCCCCCGGGGTGCCCACCCGACGGAGCGCTTGTGCGACCACCACCCGCTCGAGGTCCGCGCGGCCGGCGAGCGCGGGCGCGAGGTCCACGCCGTCGATCCCCGGGGGCACCTTCGCGCCCGCGAGGCCGAGGATCGTGGGGAAGAGGTCGGCGAGGCCGGCGTCGGCGGTGACGTGCGCGGGCCAGGACGTTCCCGGCGGGGGGCTCATCACCAGGGGGATGGCGGTGACGGTGGGGGTGAGCTGTTGGTGCCCGATCGCGGGGTCCTCTCCGAGCGACTCCCCG
This sequence comes from uncultured Pseudomonadota bacterium, assembly GCA_903921785.1. GTDB lineage: Bacteria > Myxococcota_A > UBA796 > UBA796 > SXON01 > SXON01. The sequence continues at coordinate 19,787 of CAIXRH010000264.1, read as the reverse complement.
TGATCGCCGACCACGATCACCACGGCGTGGTCGAGCATGCCGCGCGCGTCGAGCTGCTGGAGGAGGGTGCCGATCTCGGCGTCGTCGGCGCGGATGGCGTCGTCGTAGCGCTCCCCGAGGGCGGCCGCGAGCGTGGGATCGGCGCGGACCTGCGCGGCGAGGACCTCGTCGGGGTCCCGCGGCGGGGTGACGCCCACCGGTGGAAAGGCCCAGGCGACGAGCCGGGGGTCCTCCCCGGTGCGGCGCACCCGGTACGGGTGGTGGGCGTTCTTGAAGTGCACGACCGAGAACCACGGCCGGCCGTCGCCGGCGAGCGCGTCGTACCAGGCGCGCTGCTCTCGGGGGTTGCCACCCTCGAAGAACTGGTCGAACCCGCGCTCCAGGCCGTCTCCCTTGCGGAAGCTGGTGGCGCTGGCGACGGTGCTCCAGGCCACGGTGGTGTAGCCGTAAGCGTGGAGCACCTCGGGGAGCGTGGGCGGGCCGGCCCCCAGCTTGTCCGATGACTCCATCACCCCGGCGCGGCTCGGGGTGAGCCCCGTGAGCAGGGACGCGTGCGCGGGGAGGGTGAAGGTGGCGTTGCTCCAGGCGTGGTCGAAGGTCGTGCCGGTAGCGGCCAGGGCGTCGATCACCGGGCTGTTCCCCGGGTGACCCCAGGGACCGAGGTGGTCGGGGCGCACGGAGCAGAGGGTGATGACGAGGACGTCGGGTCGCGGGTCGTCGGCCCGGTGCCACGGTCGTTCAGGCGCACCGCCGGCGAAGTGACGGGTTCCCGGGGCGGGGAGGGGAGCGGGGGCGGCCGCGGGCGCCGGTCCTGGCCCCGTGGAAGCGCGACCGCCAGCGGCGGGCGCGCTCGCGGCTTTCGACGGCGTGGCGGGAGGCGGGGGCGCCCCCGTGGACGGGGAGGTTCCGCACGCGAACAGGCAGACCGTGACGGTCGGCCAACCGAGCCCGAACCGCGGGGGTCCGGGGAGGGGAGTAGGGCGAGGGCGGACGAACTCCACGGCGACGGGACGCTACCGGAAGCGCCGCCGCGACACAAGCCGTGAGGCGACGATCAGGCGCCGGCGTGCGCGGCTGCGGCCTCGTCGAGGCGGTCGAGCAGCTGGACGTTGAGGTGGATGCGCGCGCGCCAGGGCGCGGCGAGGGGCGCGAGCCCCGCGTCGTCGAGCTCTTTCCAGGCGGCGTCCCAGCCCGCGAGGACGATCCGGAGCGCGGCAGCCAGCTCGGGCACGCGGCCGTAGTGGGCCGCGCTGAGCAGGAGCCCCTCGATCAGGTCGGCGCGGTTGCCGAAGCCGGCGGGCAGCTCCAGGGTTCGGGCGAGCCCGATGAGGGTGGACCGCGCGAAGTGACCGCCGGCCTGGCAGGGCAGCGCGAGGTGTTCGGCGATCGCCCGGAGCCCGTTTCGGGGGTTCTCCAGGACCTCGTGGGCGGGTGGGAGTGCCCAGTTCGGGGGCGCGCCGCCGAGCTCCACCCGCCGGCTGACCGCGAGCTTCAGCGCGAGCTCCGCCGCGTGGTCGTAGAACGGGGTGCGCTCGGGGCGTGCGCGCATGGCGGCGACGAAGCCGGGCAGCCAGCGGAGCACGTGCGCGTCGAGCACCTCCCGTTCGAGGTCGGGGAGCTGGGCGGCGGAGACGCCGTCGCGGGCGGCGTCGGCGGCGGCGCCAGCCAGGAAGCCGAGCCAGCGGAGCTCGTGGCCGAGGTGGTCGGCTTCGTCCAGCGGTTCGAGGCCGGTGCGGGCGCGGAGGGCGTGGAGGTCGCCGAGGATGTCGCCGCCAAGGAGGCCGTCCGCTGCGCGGAAGGCCCCTTCGTGCGGCACGAGGTCGAGGAGGACCACGCGGGCGTGGAGCTCGGCGGCGTCGGCTTCGAGGGGGAGGAGCGCGGCCGCGTCCGGCACCTGGGACCACGCAGCGCGGGTGACGGGGGTGACGCCGTGGAGGAAGAGGTCGCCGAGGAGGGCAAAACCGCGGCTTCGCGCAAGAGCTTCGGACATGGCGGCTCCGGAGTGCCGCCCGCGGCACCCGCGTTCGTTTGAGCGGGGAACGTAGCCCGGGACCTCGCGGGGTGCGGCGATCCTCGCCGCGTCCGGGTCGGCCGATCGCCCGACGGTCGGCCCTTGAAGGGGAGCGCTGACGGGGGTTGCGCCTGACGCGGGTTGGGCGGGCACCACGGGTGTTTGGCGCCCCCATCCCCCTCGTCGGGCGGACCCGGCCCGTCCACGCTACGTTCCGACGCCCCCTGGTCTGGACCATGATCTTCCGTCAGCTCTTCGAGCCCGTCTCCTCTACGTACTGCTACCTGGTCGCGTGTCCGAGCACGCGGGAGGCGGCGCTGATCGACCCGGTCATCGAGGACACCGAACGGTACGTCGCGGTGCTCGCCGAGCTCGGGCTCCGCCTGGTCTACACCCTGGAAACCCATGTTCATGCCGATCATGTCACGGCCGCCGACGCGCTCCGCGCTCGCCTCGGCAGCCGCGCCGTGGTCAAGGCGGGCGCCGGCGCCGACTGCGCAGACGTCCTCGCGCAGCACGGCGACGAGCTCGTTTTCGGCACGCTTCGCCTCACCGTGCGCGCAACGCCGGGGCACACGGACGGCTGCGTGGCCTACGTCATGGCCGACCGCGTCTTCACCGGCGACGCGCTGCTCATCGGCGGCTGCGGCCGTACGGACTTCCAGCAGGGCGACGCCCGCAGGCTCTACGCGAGCGTGCACGAGCAGCTCTTCTCCCTTCCGCCCGACACCCTGGTCTTCCCCGCGCACGACTACAAGGGGCGGACGGTCTCCACCGTTCGGGAAGAGCTGGCCACCAACGCCCGGCTCGGCGGCGGGAAGACCGTGGACGAGTTCGTGGAGATCATGGCGAACCTCAAGCTCGCGTACCCCAAGCAGATCGACCGCGCGGTGCCGGCGAATCTGCGGTGTGGGCGGGAGGAGTGAACTTCGGCACCGCGAGCTGCGGTGGCCGGTGGTGACGCCGGAAGTCGACGAGCCTGGTGTGCCGAGTCGGCGCGGCCCGCCGTGGGGGTGGACCCTCATCGCGGTGGGGATCGCGGCGAGCGTGGTGTGGCTCCCGCTCCCGGGCTGGGGCGGGGACGCGCGGGCGGTGGGTACGGTCGTTCATCGCATCTGGTGGGACGCGGTGTCGTTGGTCTGGCTGCTCAGCCTCGTCGGTCCTGGCGCAGGGGCGCGTTGGGGGGCTGCGAAGGACAACCTTCGGCTCCCGCTCCAAGCGACCGCGCTGGCGCTCCTGACGTACCATGCAATCGTCGTGGTCACCCCTCTCGTCGTGCGCTCGGGGCTCCACAGGGGCGTCGGGGTGTCGGGGCTGCCGGTCATCGTCCCGGCGACCCTGGTCGGGGCCGCCTGCGTGGTCCTGCTGATGGGTCGTTTGGCCGACCGCGGACCCGGACCGGGGCTCGGTTGGGTGTTCCCGGCCTTGGCGGTGGCGAGCCACCTGCCGACGGTGGCAGGGGAGCTCGCGGAGTCTCCTCAGGGTCTGGCGCCCCTGGTGGCCGGGGTGGGGGTCTTTGGGGTCGCGGGGCTCCGCTTCGCTCGCGCGGGGGGTCCGCGGGCGGGGGATGCACCGTGGAGCGGCGGCGGGCTCGGCTACCTCGACCCTTGGACGGAGTTCCTCCTCCGGGCTGCCTCCGTGTTTGGGATCCCGATCTCCGCGTACAGGGACACCGGACCGGTTCGTTACGCCCTCGTGGTCGCCGGGTCCGTGATGCTCGCGATGTGGCTCCGACCGACCCCAGCAATCGTAGCCGCGGAGGCTCGTTATGAACCCGGCATCCGCGCGTCGGCGTTGAGTGCCGCGGGCGCGGCGAGCGCCACCGGACGGGGACGGGTCCTGGTGCTCACCCTGGGTTCGTTCGCGCTCTACCAGCTCCTCACGTCGCTGGGGGTGACTGGCGCAGGGCTGGCGCTCGTCGCGTGGGCCGGATGGCTCGGGGCGATGGTCGCGGAGGTGTCCGCAGCTCACGCGACTCCGGGGTGTGTCGTGCCGGTGTGGTGCACACACAAGGTCTACGAGGGGGAGCCCGCTCGGGCGTTCCTGATGCGTGCCGGTGTGCCGTGTGTCGCGCGAGGGCTCGGCGTGCGCACGGTGAGCCCGCTGTCCCTGTTCATTCCGATCACCCTCCTCGTTCGTCTTGAAGACGCCGAACGCGCTCGCGCGCTTTTGGCGACCGTACCGCCGCCGGACGTTCGGCCCCCGGAGGCGCCCCCGATTCGCCTGGCCCCCACGTCGGGCGACAACATCTGGAGCGGGCCCACCCGGGAGTGATCGGTCGAGGGAGCTTCCGGGCGCTCGGGGCCCGCTGCTTCGTCCCCGCGGCGAAAAATCGCCCCCCGTTCATAATCCCCGCCGCCCGGCCCCACGGAGCACACGAACCTCCTGGAGCCCGATGCCCGCCCTGCCGCTCTTCCTCGCCGTCGCCCTCGCCGCCACCCCTGCCGAACCCGCCGCGAACGTCACCGATGCCCCGATAGCCGACCCCGCGCCCACCGCCGACTCCACCCTCGCCGCGCCCGACCTCGCCCCCTCCCGCGCCTGGTCGCGCCCGTTCGCCGTCGGGGCGTACGTCGCCGGCCGCGGCGGCGCCTACACCGCCGGCGGCGTCGGCGGCCGCGCGCGCATCCAGCCGTTCCGCCACGCCGGCCTCGACCTCTACCTGGAGCTGACCGCCGTCGACTGGCCCGGCGGCTTCCGTCACGACTACCCCAACGGCTTCAGCGTCTTCGCCGCGGTGCCCCTCGGGCCCGTGCAGCTCCGCCCGTACTTCGGCTTCTGCGACGTGATCAGCTTGGTAGAACCAACCCAACCCGGCGCGCCGCGCGCCGACGACGTGATGCTCGGCGCCCACGCCGGCGTCGGCGCCGACGTGGCCGTGAGCCGCTCGGTCAGCCTCTTCGTGGACGCCCAGGCCGACCTCTACGCCGGCCACGATCGCTCCAGCGGCGGGTGGACCGGTGACGTAGCCGAGGACCTCGTCCCGATGCTCACCGGTCAGGTGAACGCCGGGTTGCAGCTCCACTTCGCGGACCCACGGTGATCGCCCTGCTCGTCGGGCTCGCCTGCGCCCCCGACGCCGCGCTCCCCTTCGGGAGCACCGCCGAGGACTGCGCGAGCTGCCATGTCGCGCACGGGGACGAGTGGGCCGCCTCCCGGCACGGCCAGAGCACCGGCTCGCCCGTCTTCCAGGCGATGCTCCCCGCGGTGGAGGACGCCTGGGGCGGGTTTGCCCGGAAGACTTGCGAAGGCTGTCACGCGCCCGGGCACGGCGGCGACACGACGATCGGCTGCGTGAGCTGCCACGCTGCGGACGGCAACCACGCCGAGCGCGACGGGAAGCTCGCCGTGGACCTCACCGAGCCCCTCTCCGGCCCCTTCGGTCTCGGCGCGGGCGAGGCCCACACCACGATCGACCGGGGCTTCCTCGACGACTCGGCGCTCTGCGCGACCTGTCACACCGTCACCGGCCCCGAGCTGCTCGTTGAGGACACGATGGCCGAGCTCGCCGCCTCGGACCTGGCGGATCGGTCCTGCGTCGACTGCCACCTCCCCGTCGTCGGCGCGCGCGCCCTCACGCCGGAGACGGCGCCGCGCGTCTCCCACGACCACCGGATGGTCGGCGTCGATCCTCCGTGGGACACGGACCCCACCGATCCGGTGGCAGCCGAGGCGACCCGCGCGCTCCTCGCGTCCGCGCTCACCCTGCGGGTTGAAGCAGGCGAAGTGGTGGTGACCAACACCGGCGGTGGCCACCGCGTGCCCACCGGCGTGAGCTTCCTCCGCGACCTCTGGGTCGACGCAGACGGGATCGACGGGACCACGACCCTCCTCCGCCTCGGCGACCAGCCGACGCACGGCGGCGTGGACGTGCCGCTGCTCGTCGACGCGGACGCCGTTCGCCACGGCTCCCTCGCCAGCGGCGAGTCGGCGCGCGCGACGCTCCCCGCCGCCACCACCGCAGTTCACCTCCGCGCCCGCGCCGTGCGCCTCGACGTGCTCGACGCGCTCGACCTCTCCGCGCTCGCCGAGACGCTTCCGGTACACGAGATCGCCACGGTCACGGTGGGTAACTGACCCTTTTCCTTGTCGCGTCAAGACAATAGACGGGCGCATGGTCTCGACGCTCCTCCTCGGCTTGTCCCTGGCCCACGCGGCCCCCACCACCCTCGCCGCGTGCACCGACGTGGTGCCGCCGCTTCCCGCGGGAATGCCCGAGGTCCAGAAGCGCGTGGTGCGGCTGGAGACGGCCGCCGGCAGCGGCAGCGGGGTGGTCGTCTCGCCGGACGGCTTTCTGCTCACCGCGGCGCACGTGCTCTCCGGCGCTTCGCACGCCACCGTCGTCTTCTCTGACGAGTCGCGGGTGGACGCGCAGGTGATCCGCGCCCACGCGGACGCCGACCTCGCCCTGCTCCGCATCCCCAAGACCGGCCTGCCTTGCCTGAAGGTGGCGAACGCGCGGCAGGCCGTCGCGGGGGATGTGTACGTGGTCGGCTCGCCGGGCGGAAAGGCGCTCACCGGGAGCGTCACCCGCGGGATCGTGAGTGGGTATCGCGAGCGGGAATCGTGGGTGGTGCTCCAGACCGACGCCAGTATGAACGCGGGGAACAGCGGCGGTCCCGTGCTCGCGCCCAACGGCGACGTGGCGGCGCTGGTCAGCTTCAAGCTCACGGGGATCGGCGTGGAGGGCGTGGGGTTCGCGGTGGCCGCCGAGGAGGTCGGTCGGGCGCTGGGCGTGCAGTTCGGCGCGAGCACCGACGCCACGATCGACACGCTCACCGGCACCTCCACCACTACCTTCACTCCACCTGAGCCCGTTTTCACCAACCGCCCGAAATCCCCAGGGAAACCGCCGCGGGGCAACGTCTGCGCGGACGTGGACGTGGGCGCCGATCCCTTCACCGGCACGAAGTCCCTGCACGCCCGGGGCGCCGACCTCTTCGAGCTCGACTGGAAGCCGGGCGAACCCGCGGTCTTCACCGCCTTCCTCCCGATGACCGGCCAGGGCAGCACCCGCCTCGCGCTGGACGCCGACGCCTACGACCCCGGCGGCCTCACCCTCGACCTCCTCCTCGCCGACGATACGCGGATCCACTTGGTCAGCGTCGGCGCGAGCGGCCGGATGAGCGGGATGCTCCCGGTGCTCGCCGCGCGCTTCGAAGTGCCGGTGGACGTCGCCGAGGCCGTGGCCGCCTCCGGCCCGACCTTCGTACGGTGGACCCTCGGCGACCGCCCCCCGGTCGACCAGGACCGGTCCGCCCGCCAGCGCGACCGCTACTACCGCCCGATGTTCGCCTGCCTGGCGCAGACGATGCGTTAGCCTCGGGGCATGGTCCCGCTGCTCTTCACGGCCCTCTTCGGCTTGTCGTCGCCCGCCCAGGCGGACCCGGCGCCGCCGCACCTCGAGGTGCGGACGCCCGCGGCCGGCTACTCGCTGCCGCGCGGCACGACGGGGCAGCTCACCGCCTTGTTCCTCGTGGATGGGAAGGAGATCACGCCCGCGGTGGCGCCGGCGTGGGTCAGCAGCGATCCCACGGTCCTGGCGGTCACGCCGGCTGGCGCGTACACCGCGCTGACGCCGGGCCGGGTCAGCGTGGCGGCCACCGTGGAGGGCGTCACGGCGCGGCTGGAGCTCTCGGTGCGCTCGGCGAACGGGAGCACGCCGGCCACGCCCCAGCCGAAGCCGCCGCCGATCCCCAAGCCCGCCCCGGGAGACGTCGTCGCGACGCCGGGTACGCCCGCGATCGTGGGGATGCTCAGCGCGGCGGAAGCGTCGAAGCCCGTGGTGGCGGACGGCGCAGGGCTCTCGAAGTGCGGCGCGCTCGGCGCCCATCATGTCGGTACGGTGAACGTACGCTTCGTGGTGGAGGCGGGCGGGTGGGTGAGCGTGGCCCGGGTGGACTCGACGACGCTGGCCAACCCCGCCGCGGAGTCCTGCGTCACGGGCCGCGTGTCGAAGCTGACGTTCCCCGCGCCGATCGATGGCGACGTCGTGAGCGTGACGATCCCGGTGGTCTTCAGCCTCTCGAATTGACGTTCGATCTGGGCGATGCGCTGGGCCCATCCCCGAAGCGGGCATCGTCCGGTGCGCATCGCGGCGCCGCCCGGTTACCCCCGCTCGATGGACGCTGACGCCGACTTCCGTGCCCTCGTCGCCCGCCTGCCGCGCGGCCCCGGTCGGGTGCGCGTGACGCCGGGAGAGATCGCCCACATCGTCCTGGATTCGCCGACCCGCCGCAACGCGCTGGACCCCGCGATGATGGTGGAGCTCGCCGACGCGGCGGCGGCCGTCGCCGGGGCCTCGGTGGTGGTGCTGCGCGGGGAAGGGAGCGCGTTCTGCGCAGGGGGAGACCTCGGCGCCGTCCGCGACCACCTCGCGGAGCCGGGAATTGGCGAGCTGCTCGGCTCGTTCATGGCAGGCGCGGTCGGCACCCTGGAGGCCAGCGGGGCGGTGCTCGTCGCCGCGGTCACCGGGGCGGCGCTGGGCGGGGGCGCGGAGCTGCTCGCGGCGTGCGACGTCGTCTTCGCGGCGCCGGAGGCCCGCATCGGCTGGGTGCAGGCGCGCCTCGGCGTCAGCCCCGGCTTCGGCGGCGGCGCCCGCCTGGTCCGCCGCGTCGGTCCCCACCGCGCGCTGCGCCTGCTCGCCGAGGCCTCCCTGCTCGACGCCGCTGCCGCCCGCGACGCCGGCCTCGTGGACACGATCGTGGCCGATCCGGTCGGGGCTGCGGAGGCGTGGGCCGCGCAGGCCGTGGCGCTGCCGCGCGAAGCGCTGCTCGGCGCCGTGCGGGTGGTGCGGAGCGCGGGCACCGCCTCCGGGCCCGCGACGGAGTTGGAGGTTTTCGCCGGCCTCTGGGGGGGCTCCTCCCACGTCGCCGCGTTGGCGAAGGCGCGCGGCGGGCGGCGGGAGTGAGCGCGGCGCGGTCGGCCTGCCTGGCGCTGCTCCTGCTCGCGGCGGCCGGGTGCCGCCACCCCGGGGGACGCGCCGCGCTCGTGGAGTCGGCGGATGCGCGCGCGGCCGAGGCGGCGAGGGCCCCTGCGGGGGCCGTGGCCGACGGCGTGTGGACCGATGCTCGCTTCCCCTGGAGCATCCATGTCCCCTCCGGCTGGGAGGTGGTCCCCGGGGTGGATGGAGAGAACCCCCGACTCACCTTGGTAGATGGCAAGACCCGCGCCCGGGTGGAGGTCTCGGTCTTCCCGGGCGGTGCGCTCGGCCCCAGGGAGCGGCGCGGCTGCGCCTGGGAGTTCACCGACACCGCCGGCTACCGCGCGCTCGCGGTGCCCGGCCCGATGACCGTGGGCACCTGCACGCCCGAGGACGCCCGCTACGCTCGCGTGCTCGGCTACTACCTCCAGCACGACGGCGTCGCTTACGACGTGGAGGAGGTGTTGCCCCCCGGCAAGCTGCTCGACGGGAAAGCCGCTGCCGATGCCTGCCTCGGCGGCCTGCGCTTGCGCTGAACGTTCCCCCGAATGACGGTTCAGGGCATTTCCGCCGACGCGGTCGGGTTACCGTGCGCTCGTATGCGTCTGCTCCGGGTCCGCCTCCGCCGCCTCGCCGTCCTGGCGATCACGGCGTTGTCGTTCCTGGTCGGGCGCCTCGCCGACACCGACCACCTGCTCAACACGGTGCACGTGGTCTGCGAGGAGCACGGCCAGATCGAGGAGCAGATCGTCGAGGCGGCGAAGGCGCGCCCGGTGGGCCTCTCGCCCGACGCGGCGGGTGCCGATCGGCACCATTCTTGCGACATGCCGATGGCGTTCGCCGGCGCCACGCCGGCCGTCGCGATGTCCGGCGGCCCCGCGCTCCGAGTGCCGGTGTGGGAAGGCGCGGAGAGCCCGGTGGCCGCGGTGGCGCCGGTGCACGCGCAGGTGCCGCTCTTGGCCGTCGCCCCGAAACAAGGTCCGCCGCAGGGTTGAGCCCCCCCGTCGTCGACCGTCGTCGCGCGTCCGCGGCGTCGGCCTGACGTCTATTCGGTCGCCATGTCGCGATCGTCATGTGCTCAACTTCTGCCTTTCGGTACCTCCATGTTCCTCCTGTCCCTCCTCCCGGCCTTCGCCGGCGAGGCGGCTCCGTCCGCCCCCCCGGAGGCGCCGCCGGCGGCCTCCACGCCGGCCGAGCCCGTCCCCGCCGCCCCCCCTCCGCCCGCAGACGCCCCGCCTCCGCCGGACTTCTCCGCCATCGCTGCCCCCGAGCCGGCGCCCCAGCAGATCTTTCCGGGGATGATGAACCCCTCGATGTCGTTCAACGGGCTCTTCCTCGCCGGCGCCCAGCTCAACGACGGGGAGCTCGCTGCGCCGCACCTCGGCGGCGAAGCGGGGGAGTCGGCGTTCCCCATGGCCGGTGAGTCCTACGGCACCGGGCTCAACGTGCAGGAGATGGAGCTCCAGATCCTCTCCAACGTCGACCCGTACTTCCGCGCCAACGTGGTCCTCGCCATCCCCGGCCTCGAGGGCATCGAGATCGAAGAGGGCTACGTCCAGCTCGTCTCCATCCCGGCCACGACGGTGACCATCGGCAAGGTGAAGGGCGCGTTCGGCCGGGAGAACCTCACCCACACCCACGCGCTGCTTACGGTCGACAAGTCGCTCGTGGGGCAGGCGATCTTCGGCGGCGAGGGGCTCAACGACGTCGCGGTCAACGCCGCGGTGCTCCTGCCCACCCCCTGGTACTCCGAGGTCACGGCGCAGGTGGATCGCGGGAGCAACGAGCTGCTCTTCAACAGCGGCAAGCCCGAGGGCTTCGGGTACCTCGCCCACTGGAAGAACCAGTTCGACCTCAGCTACGACACCTCGGCCGAGCTCGGGGTGAGCGGCACCGCGGGCGAGAACGACGCGGGCGGGTGGTCGAAGGTGGGCGGCGTGGACCTCACGCTGAAGTCCCACGGCCGCGGTCGCCACCAGTTCAACCGGGTGATCTGGCAGTCGGAGTTCATGTTCATGAGCCGCGACGGCGCGGACGCGCGCGACCTCGGCGGCGTGTACTCCACCCTCGAATATTCGCTCGACTCCCGGGTGTGGGTCGGCGCCCGCTACGACTACCTCGGCATCGCCGCCGGCGCCGAGGACCAGGCGCAGGCCGCCTCCGCGATCTTCGTCTTCGCCCCTACCGAGTTCTCCGCCTTCCGCGTCCAGGCCCAGCGCCAGTGGGTGCCGGGCGGCCACACGGTCGACTCCGTCGTCGGCCAGCTCGACTTCACCATCGGCGTCCACCCCGCTCACAGCTACTGAGGAACCCAAGATGACCCTGCTTCTCTCCCTGATCGTGGCCTCCGGTGAGGCCAACGCCACCGTCAACATCGTCACCAGCACCCAGGACCTCGCCGCGCTCGCGACCGCCGTCGGCGGCAGCGACGTGAAGGTCGACTACATCGCTCGCGGCGACCTCGACCCCCACTTCGTCGACGCGAAGCCCTCCTACATGGTGAAGCTCGCCCAGGCCGACCTCGTGCTCGCCGTCGGCATGGAGATGGAGGTCGGCTGGATGCCCTCGCTCCTCACCGGCGCCCGCAACCCCAAGGTGGCCCAGGGCTCCGCCGGCTACCTGGACCTCTCGTCCACGGTGAAGAAGATCGAGGTCCCGAGCGGCTCCATCGACCGTTCCCGCGGGGATCTGCACCCCGAGGGCAACCCCCACTACTGGCTCGACCCCGAGAACGGCCGGCTCATGGCGCGCGCCATCGCCGCCAAGCTCACGGCGCTCGACTCGGCCCACAGCGCCGACTACGCGAAGAACCTCGCCACCTTTGAGTCCACGCTCACCACGAAGGAGGCCGGCTGGGCCGCCAAGATGGCGCCGCTGAAGGGCTCGAACGTCATCGGCTACCACTCCACCTTCAACTACTTCTGCCACGTGTACGGGATGAACGTCATCGGCTTCGTCGAGCCGAAGCCCGGCATCCCGCCCACGCCCGCACACACCCTCGAGATCGGCCAGGCCGGCAAGGCGGCCGGGGTGAAGTGGATCTTCGTGGAGCCCTACAAGGACCCCAAGGACGCCGGCCCGATCGCCTCGATGACCGGCGCCAAGGTGCTCGCGATGCCGACCTCGGTCGGCGCGGAGACCACCATCAAGACGTACTTCGATCTCTTCGACGCCCTCGTCTCCCGCGTCGCGGGCTAGGAGAACCCATGTTCGAACTGATGTTGCCGGCCCTCGTGGCCTGCCTCGTGCTCCTCGGCATCCACGTGTACCTCGGCCTCCACGTGCTCACCCGCGGCGTCATCTTCGTGGACCTCGCGCTCGCCCAGGTGGCGGCGCTCGGCACCACCGTGGCGCTTTTGTGGGGTGCCGAGCCGGGAACGTTCACGCTGTACATGATCTCCCTCGGCTTCACCTTCGGCGGCGCCGTGCTGTTCACCGCCGCGCGCTCCCTCTCCGACCGCGTGCCGGTGGAGGCGATGATCGGCATCGTGTACGCGGTGGCGTCCGCCGGAGCGGTCATCCTCTCCGATCGGCTCCCCCACGGCGCCGATGAGATCAAGGAGATCCTGGTGGGGAGCCTGCTGAGCGTCACGTGGCCGGACATCTGGCGCACCCTGGCGATCTACGCGGTGATCGGGGTGTTTCACTTCGTGTTCCGGGAGCGCTTCCTCCTGGTCTCCACGGATCCCGACGAGGCCAAGAAGCGCGGCTTCTCCATCGCGCTCTGGGACATGCTGTTCTACCTGAGCTTCGGCGTGGTCATCACCAGCGCGGTGGCGATCGGCGGCGTGCTCATCGTTTTCTCCTTCCTGGTCATCCCCACCGTCATCGTGGCGCTGTTCTTCCGCGGCCTGGCCGTGCGCCTCGTGGCGGGGTGGATCGTCGGGATGCTTGGCACCGGGCTCGGCCTCCTCGCGAGCGTGCAGTTCGACATGCCGACGGGCGCGGCGGTGGTGGTGGCCTTCGGGTTCCTCCTCGTGGTCGCGAGCCTCGTCGCCCAGGTCTACAAGCCCGCGTGGCTCAAGGACGCGCCGAAGGTGGCGGCGCACTGAGGGCTGCGGCCGCGGTGCACAGCCGGTGCCCCGCGGCCCGCACGCAGGTGAAGCCCGAAGGGTCCTCGCCGCGGAGCGGTGGATGCTCCACGACGAGGACCCCGTGTTTTTGGGCCCAGGCCACCGCGGGCGGCGCCGGCCAGGTGCGGGCGAGCCGGTTCGGCTCGGAGAGCGCCGCGTCAAACCGGGCGTAGGTGCCGCCGGCCAACGGGCGGCCGAGGGCGAGCGCGGCGACGTACTCGCCCCCTGCGCAGTCGTCGTGGCCGGGGATGTTCCAGAGCGGCGCGTCGCCGGGGAGCGCCGCGGCGGCTTCGGTGAGCGCCGTCGTCCAGCGCGGGGCGGCGCTGCGGTGGGGGTGAGGGGACTCCGCCACCAACGCGGCGGAGAGCGCCAGCGCGGCGGGCCAGCGCCAGCGGCTCGGCACCGACAGTAGCGCCGCGCCAGCGCCGAGGGCGAGCGCGAGGTGGACGTACACGAGCCACCGCTCGGGGCCGCGGAGGCGGTGCCCGGAGAGCAGGTCGAGGAGGATCCACGGGCCGGAGAGGCCGGTCGGGTGGCCGCCGAATTGGAGGGGCGAGCCGAGCGCCAGGAGGAAACACGCGGCCGCACCGAGGGCGAGCCACCGCCAGGGCGCGGATCGCCGCCGGAGCCAGAGGCCCCCGAGGCCGATGGCGGTGAGGACCACGCCGGGCAGGCCCGGACCGGCGTCTGCGCCCCACAGCTGGCTGACATCCACGCTCTGATCGAGGTTCTCCTTGGCGTCCACCCACTGCCCGGAGCCGGCGGCGGCGTAGTGGCGGTAGACCGGCACCAGCGTGGGCACGAGCAGCCCGAAGCCGAGGGCCGCCGCAGCGATGGCGCGCAGGTCGCGGCGGGCGGCGAGGACCGCCCCGACGAGCGCCGCTGCGCGTAGGCCGGTGTAGAGCCCGGCGTGGAACGCCACCGCCACGAGCAGGCCCGCGGCGAACGCCTCCCGGCGCGTACCGACCGCGAGCCCCGCCGCGAACAGCCCGATCCCGGTGTACAGCAGGTTGGGATGGGCGAGGTGGGGCATCACGGCCGGCCCCACCGCGAGGACCAGGATCGCCGGCAGGAGCTGGGGCCCGTCGCCGAGCAGGCGGCGGCCGACGAAGGCCGCGCCGAGGGCGGTCATCAAGAGGCCGAGCAGGGTCGCGGCGGACCAGGCAATCTCGGGGCCGGCGGCGCGCCAGGGGAGGGTGAGCAGCGCCTGCACGAGCACCCAGTCGGCGCGGGTGGTGCCGTCCGTACCGGGGTAGCCGAGCGGGGCGTCCCACAGGGCGCCGCCGTGGACGACCACCTGCTGCACCCAGCCCATCTGGGCGGCGGAGAAGGCGGCGTCGTGCTCCCCGAAGCCGTTGCTGCGGATCACCGGCCAGAGCACCCCGAGGAGGATCGCGGCCGCGACGACGAGGGTGGGGGCGAGGGCGCGGCGGTCACGGGGGGGAGGACCACCGGGCGCGTCGACGGCGGGCGTCGGTTCGCGCTCCGCCCGCGGGTCGTTCACTCCACCGCCATCGCATACACCCGGCGAAAGTCCCGCACCGCGTCCCCGAGGCGGCCCTGCGCGGCCACCGCGACCCAGGTCTTGCCGTCGGGGCGGCGGACCACGTCGAGGTCGGCGTTGCCGACGGTGCCGATCGGGAGCTGCTTCGCCTTCTCGGGCTCGGCGACGGGCACGCGCCAGACCGGGTTGAGCGTGTCGTCGTCGTGGCGGACGTAGACGATGGCCTTGCCGTCGGGCGTCCAGCTCGGGCCGTGGGCGTTGAGCACCACGTCGTTGACCAGCCGGCGGGGCTCGGCGCTGCCGTCCACCGGGGCGACGTAGAGGTCGAAGCGTTCGTCGGCGTCGTGGTTGGCGTAGAACGCGATCGACGCGCCGTCGGGGCTGAAGGACGGGCGGGTCTGGATGCCGGCCCACTTCGTGAGGGCGCGCGGCGCCGGGAAGCTCACGTCGTCGATCACCCACACGCTGTCGCCCTTGCGGGTGTGGCCGACGAACGCCAGGGACTTGCTGTTCGGCGCCCAGGCGGCGTAGAGCTCGGCGGCGTTGGCGTCCCCGGAGAGCTTCAGGGGCGGGGTGCCGGGGGCGGCGAGGTTGAGCAGGTAGAGGTCGCCCTCGCCGGTGCGGGCGGAGGTGAAGGCGAGGCTTTTGCCGTCCGGGGACCAGGCGGCGCCGTCGTCTGCGCCGGGGGCCGCGGCGAGGGCGCCGGCGCCGTCGAGGTAGAGGTCGTAGTCCTCGGCGGTGCCGCTGGAGGCGTAGACGAAGCGGTTGAGCGCCGGCGGCGAGAACGTGAGCTCGTGCACCACCATCCGGGCGGTGCTGTCGCCCCCGAAGCCGGCGGCGATGGTGCTCGTGGAGACGGACGGCGCCACCTTTCGCGGCGGCGACGAGGAGCCGAAGACGCTCACGTAGAGCTCGACGGACTGCCGTTCGAGGTAGTTCACCTCCCAGCTCAGCCAGCGCCCGTCCGGCGACCAGCGCGGCGACTGGCAGTGCCCCTGGAAGTCGGGCGAGGCGGGCTCGATCGCGAGGGCGGCGGCGACGGCGAGGAGCATGGGTGGGGAGCTGTAACCGGCGCGGCTGCGGCGGGGTGGTGCCGCCGGGGCGGGGGGCGCCCGCCCCGCCAGGCTCGCCGCCAGCGGGACCTCGACCGCCGACGCCGGCCGGTGGGCAGGTCGGCCCTCTCGCTCCAGCCACCGTACCCGTCCTGAGTCACTCAGCCGCGCCCGACCGTCGCCGGGCCTTCCCTCGCGCCCGTCGTTGGTCCATACTCTGCTCGCCCCCGTCCCCTTCGGAGCCGTCATGCGCCTGCTGTCCGCCTCGCTGCCCCTGGTCCTCCTCCTGGCCTGTGAGAACACCACGGTCCCGTTCGACGACAGCGGCAGCACGAACACCAACCCGGATGACACCAACACCGACACCGGGGACAGCGGCGTGGTCGCCGGGTCGATCTCGGTCGCGCCGCCGAGCATCGACATCGGCACGATCTTCGTGGGCCAGACCGGCACGGGCGCGGTCACCGTCACCAACATCGGCGAGGGGCCGATCCAGGTCACGCTGAGCGTGGTCGGCGGCCACGCGGACGCCTGGACGCTCGACGCCTACACCAGCGCCGCCGATCCGGGCGAGACCACGACGCACACCGGCACGCTCACCCCGACCGATTGGGGCGACTACTCGGTGAGCGTGATCGTGGACGACGCGATCTCCGGCGGCCACGTGGAGGTGCCGGTCACCGCCCACGTCCAGATCGACGACGATCGCGATGGCTTCGGCAGCGTGCTCTCCGGCGGCGCGGACTGCGACGACGCGGACGCCGCGGTGAACCCCGGCGCTTCCGAGGTCTGGTACGACGGGATCGATAGCAATTGCGACGGTGCCAACGACTACGATCAGGACGGCGACGGCTACAACGTCGGCCAGGACTGCGACGACACCAATGCCAGCGCCTACCCGGGCGGCACCGAGGTCTGGTACGACGGGGTGGACGGCAACTGCGACGGCGCCGACGACTTCGACCAGGACGCCGACGGCCACCAGGACGCGGCCTACGGCGGCGACGACTGCAACGACCTCGACGCGAGCATCCACCCCGGCGCGGCGGACGCCTGGTACGACGGGGTGGACAGCAACTGCGATGGCGCGAACGACCACGACCAGGACGGGGACGGCGTGGAGGTCTCCACCGACTGCGACGACACCGACGCCACCGCGTACCCTGGCGCGCCCGAGGTCTGGTACGACGGGGTGGACGAAGCGTGCGACGGCGGCAACGACTACGACCAGGACGGCGACGGGTACAACGTCGGCGACGACTGCGACGACACCGACGCCTCGATCTACCCGGGCGCGCCCGACGCCTGGTACGACGGCGTCGACAGCGACTGTGCGGGCAACTCCGACTACGACGTGGATGGCGACGGCTACGACGACTCCGCGTACGGCGGCACCGACTGCAACGACGTGGACGCCACGATCAACCCCGGCGCGATCGAGGTCTGGTACGACGGCGTCGATCAGAACTGCGACGGCCGCGACGACGACCAGGACGGCGACGGCTACAACCTGGCCGACGACTGCGACGACACCGACGCCTCCATCCACCCCGGCGCGGCCGACACCTGGTACGACGGCGTGGACAGCGACTGCGCGGGCAACGACGACTTCGATCAGGACGGCGACGGGGTGGACTACCCCACCGACTGCAACGACACCGACCCCACGGTGACCGGCCCCACCGCCGAGACGTGGAACGGCATCGACGACGACTGCGACGGCCTCGTGGACGACTTCTCCGTCACCGACGCCGCCTCCGGCATCCTCTACGGCTCCTCCTCCAGCATGGCCCTCGGCAACAAGGGCCAGATCGCGATGGACAACGACGTGACCGGCGACAGCAAGGGCGACCTCGTGCTCGTCGCGTCCGGGTACGGCTACGGGTACGCGTGGGTGCTCAAGGGCAGTGACGCGGCGGCCGCCAACGGCAACGTCGGCGACTACGACACCCTCGTGGTCTCCGGCGAGCAGTACTACACGCTGACCTACGTCGACGGCCCGTTCGCCGACGTGGACAGCTCCGGGACCGACGACACCCTCCTCGGCGGCTACTACGACGCCGGGACCTACTACGGGCTCTACGGGCGGGTGTACGAGTTCGACGGCGGCACCACCGGTTCGAAGGCCGCGAGCAGCTACAACGGGCGCTTCACCACCGGCGGCTACTATGCCGAGGGCAACAGCCACGGCGTCGGCGGCGACTTCGACGGCGACGGTGTGGACGACGTCGCGGTCGGCGCCCAGCGCTTCGACTACTACTCGGGCGGCTGGGGCGGCGGGTACGACTACGACTGCGGCGCGATCCAGGTGTACTCGGGCGCGATCTCCGGCAGCTACGACTACGGCGACGCCGACGACCTCATCTACGGCGACGCCGACTACGACTACCTGGGCGTGAGCCTCCAGGCCGCCGACGTCGACGGCGACGGCTACGTGGACATCCTCGCCGGCGCCTCCGGCTCCGACAACGGCAGCTCGGGCGGCGGCGCGGTCTTCGTCATCCCCGGCGACGCGGGGCTGAGCTGGTCCACCCGCGTCAGCAGCGACGCGATCATCGAGATCGACGGCGACACCTCCAGCCTCGGCCTCGGCGAAGACAGCCTCGCCCACCCCGGCGACGTGGACGGCGACGGCGCCCTCGACGTGGGCCTCTCCTCCGAGGACACCGGCTACGTCTGGCTCTTCGCGGGCTCGGGCCTCTCCGGCACGGTCAACGTGAGCTCGGCGGACTGGATCCTCTCTGGCACCGCGGGCGACCTCGGCTCGGCGCTGAACCTCGACACCGACCTCGACGGCGATGGCAACGACGACCTCCTCGTCGGCAACGACGGCGAGGACAGCGCGGCGAGCAACGCCGGCGCGGTGTACGACTTCTCCTACAGCACGAGCTGGGGCAGCACCCTCACCACCGCCGACGCGTCGGCCACCTTCTTCGGCGTCGCCGCCAACGACGGGTTCGGCAGTGGGCTCGGCGGCGGCGTGGACCTCGACGGCGACGGGAAGGAGGACGTGGCCGCGGGCGCCTCGGGCGTGGACACCGGCGCCAGCAACGGCGGCGCGGTCTACGTGGTCCCCGGCCGGTAGTCGATGCTGGTGGTGCTCGGGCGTGCGCCCGCCGACCGGGAAGCGGTCGCGCGGGCGGCGCGCGCCGTGGGCCTCCCCCCGGTGGACCTGCGGATGCGCGCGCAGGGGCTCCTCCCGAAGGTGCTCCACACGGACGCCGACGGGGAGCGCGCCCGCCGCCTCGTGGACGCGCTCGTCGCCGAGGGGGCCGGCGCCTTCCTCCTCGATCCCGCGACGATCGGCCGGGCGCCGCGGCTCTACGCCCGCAGCCTCGCCTGGACGGAGGACGGCTTCGCCGCGATCGACGGCCTCGGCCGGTCGCATCCCTGCCCCTTCGCGGCGATCCGTCTGGTGCAGAAGGGGCGGGTCACGCACACCGAGACCAACGAGGTGGTGCGCACCGAGAAGAAGTTCGCCGTGGGCCGGGCGGTGCTCAGCGGCGGGTTGATGGTGAGCAAGACGGTGGAGACCAAGGCGATCGAGTCGCGGGAGCACCGTTCCGCGGTGCTGCTCGTGCAGCGCAACGACGGCGGCGAGGAGATCGCGCTCTCCGAGGGCCACGTGGACTTCCGCTTCCTCGGCGCGGAGATGGCGCCGACGAGCATGGTGAACCTCGACCGTACGCTCGCGGCCCTCCGCGCCCGCCACCCGACGCTCCCGGTGGACGATCGGGCGTTCCAGGGCCCGTTCCTCCTCGGGGTGCCCAAGGTCGGCCCGGACCCGACGGAGCTGGCGTTCGCGATTTTGGCGGCGGCGCAGGCGGGGGAGGGGAGCGGGTAGGGGCGGGGACCCCAGCACAGGTCAAGCGGCTGGAACCTGCGGGCGCGGACCTGCGGCCCGGCCACCGTCGGCGCTCGAGGAGCCGCTGGGGGGACAAGGGCGAGGACGGGGCGGGGCGGCCGCCGGGACGCCCTCGAAGGAGCACGCAGAGCCGCAGAGGCCAAGGAACGCGCAGGGTGAGGGGGTCACAGGCGCGGTTTCTTTGGGCGCAACGCCGCGGAGGCCAAGGAACGCGCAGGGTGAGGGGGTCACAGGCGCGGTTTCTTGGGGTGGAACGCCGCGGAGGCCAAGGAACGCGCAGGGTGAGGGGGTCACAGGCGCGGTTTCTTTGGGCGCAACGCCGCGGAGGCCAAGGAACGCGCAGGGTGAGGGGGTCACAGG
>CAIXRH010000263.1 GCA_903921785.1 uncultured Pseudomonadota bacterium | reverse complement strand
TGCACGCTCCGGGCCGCGCCGGCCCCCTCAAGGCCTCCAGACGCCTCACAACTCGCCGAGGTTCACGAACCTCGCGCACTTGTGCCCGGGCGGCGCGGCCAGCCCCCCGCCCGCCGGCCGGCTCCGCCCGCCGCCCCGCGGCCACCCCGCCCACCCAGCCATTCTCGCCGACAGCGGCTCCTCGACCGCCGACGCCTCCCGCTGGGCAAGCCGGTGGGGCACCACCAGCCCCTCGCCATCGCCGCCTCGCCCCGTGCGCCCCGCCCAGCCCCCACCCACAAGCTCGCCCCGGGCTCGCGCGCCGGCCCCTCGCCCGTTACCGTCGCCCCACCGCCATGACCCCCGCGATCCGCATCGAGCAGCTCGGCAAGACGTACCTCAGCGGGTTCTGGCGGCGCCCGTTCGTGGGGCTGCAGGGGCTGTCGCTGGAGGTGCCCGAGGGCGTCACGTTCGGGTTCGTCGGCCCCAACGGCGCCGGGAAGACCACCACCATCAAGTGTTTGATGGGTCTTCAGCGCCCCACCTCCGGCAACGCCTGGATTCACGGGGTCCCCCTCGCCGATCCGCGCAGCCGCGCCTCGGTGGGGTTCATGCCGGAGCGTCCGTACTTCTACGAGCACCTCACCGCGTGGGAGTTCATGGACTTCTACGCACGGCTCTGCGAGGTGCCCGCCGCCGACCGCAACGGCCGCATCGAGGCGCTCCTCGCCCGCGTGGGCCTCGAGCGCTTCCGCAACGTGCCGCTTCGTAAGTTCAGCAAGGGCATGCTCCAGCGCGCCGGCATCGCCCAGGCCCTCGTCGGCGATCCCAGGCTCGTGGTGCTCGACGAGCCGATGAGCGGCCTCGACCCCCTCGGGCGCGTGCTCGTGCGCGACATCATCCTCGAAGAACGCCGTCGCGGGCGCACCGTCTTCTTCTCCAGCCACATCCTCAGCGACGTGGAGAGCCTCAGCGACCAGGTGGCGATCCTCGTCGCCGGCACGCTCCGCGGCGTGGGCACGCTCGAGCAGCTCGTCGGAAACCGGGTGGAGTCGGTGGAGATCACCTTCGCGGGCGCCGCGCCGCCGCCGGGCGCCACCGTCCTCCGGGCCTCCGAAGCCTCCGCCACGATCCGCGTGCCCGCCGAGGAGGTGGACGCGGCGTGTCGCGCCATCCTCGCCGCCTCCGGCTCGATCCTCGAGGTGCACCGCAACGCCCGCACGCTGGAGGCGGTGCTGCTCGACGAGGTGGAGCGCGCCCGGGTGGTCACCGAGCAGCGCCTCGGGGTGCTCGCGTGAGCCGCATCTGGACCATCGCCACCGCCACGTTCCGCGAAGCCGTGCGCGACAAGGTGCTCAACAGCATCCTGTTCTTCGCGGTGATCCTCCTGTTCGTCTCGCTCGCGATGAAGGACGTCTCCATCGGCGACGCCGACAAGGTCGTGCGCGGGGTGGCGCTCGGCGGCGTGAGCGCGCTGGCGGGGGTGATCGCGATCTTCCTGGGCGTCGGCCTCGTCTACAAGGAGATCGAGCGCAAGACGATCTACACGCTCGCGAGCAAGCCGCTGCCCCGCTGGCAGCTCCTCCTCGGCAAGTACCTCGGCCTCTGGCTCACCCTCGCCGCCGAAGTGGCGCTGCTCACGGTGCTCTACACGCTGGTCGTCGGGATGCGGCAGGGGCTGCCCGGGCTGCCGGTGTACGTCTCGATGGGGATGTTGATGATGGAGCTCACGCTGGTGTGCGCGTGGGCCACGCTCTTCTCCACGTACTCCGCCCCGTTCACCGCGGCGGCGTTCAGCGTCTCGATCTACCTCATCGGCCACTTTGCGGACGACCTCCGGCGGTTCGGCGAGCACGCCGACCCGGGGCCGTCCAAGACGATGCTGCTGGTGCTCTACCGGGTGGTGCCGAACCTCGAGGCGTTCAACCTGCGCACCGAGGCGGTGCACGGGGTGGCGGTGCCGTGGAGCGAGCTCGGGTGGACGTGCGCCTACGGCCTCGGCTACACCGCCGCCGTGCTCGGGGTGGCGATGATCGTCTTCGAGCGCCGGGACTTCAAGTGAGTCCGGCCCCGTCCGGCCGCGCGGGCCGACGCGCCGAGGGGCCCCCCGCCCCGGCCCGGCGGTCTTCGTGATCCGCATGGCCGACCCCGCCGGGCGGCACCAACGGGTGGCCGCGAAGGTGGAGGCCGGGGTGCTGGAGGTTTTGCGGTCGGGCCGGTACGTCGGCGGGCCCGTGGTCGACGAAGCCCGGCGTCGCCTCGCCGCGGAGTTCGGCTGGGCCTACGGCGCCACCACCAACAGCGGCACCGACGCCCTCATCTACGCCCTGCTCGCCCTCGGCGTCGGCCCGGGGGACGAGGTCATCGTCCCCGCGGTGACCTTCTTCGCCACCGCCGGCGCCGTGGCCCGCGTGGGCGCGGTGCCCGTGGTGGCGGACGTGCGCGAGGACCTCCCGCTGATCGACGCGTCGCGGCTCCCGCTGCGCGCGCGCACCAAGGCCGTCATCGCGGTGCATCTCTTCGGGGAGCCTTGCCCGCTGCCCGGCCTTCCGGTCCCGGTCGTCGACGACCTCGCCCAGACCGCCGGGGCCACGCCCGCCCCCAAGAACGGCACCATCGGGGCCGTGAGCTTCTACCCCACGAAGACCCTCGGGGCGGCCGGGGACGCGGGCATCGTCCTCACCGACGACCCGGAGACGGAGCAGGCGCTCCTCCGCCTCACCCATCACGGCATGCCCAGCCCGTACGTGCACGAGCGGGTCCGCGGCGCCGTGGGCGCCAACAGCCGGATGGACGCGATCCAGGCCGCCGTGCTCCTCGCCCACCTCGACGACCTCCCGGCCCGCGTGGTCACCCGCCGCGCCAACGCCGCCCGCTACGACGCGCAGCTGCCCGCCTGGGTGCGCCGCCTCCCCCGCCACGCCAGCCACGCCGTGCACCAGTACGTGGTCCGGGTGCCGGCGCGGGATGGCGTGCGGCAGCGACTCGCGGCGGCGGGCGTGGAGTGTGCGTACTTCTACCCCGCTTCGCTGGCGGCCCAGCCGGCGTTGGTCGGCTTCCCCCACGACCCCACGCCGCGCGCCGACACGTTCTGTACCGAAGCGTTGGCGCTGCCGGTGCACGAGGGCGTCTCGCTGGACGAGGTGAGCTACATCTGCGCCCAGCTCGGAGCCGCGCCCCCATGACCGTAGACGCTGCCTGGCTCATGTTCCAGGCGTTCGCCGGAATCTTCGGGCTCCTCTTCGGCTCGTTCATGAACGTGTGCATCGCCCGGATGCCGGAGGACCGCTCGGTCGTGTACCCGGGCTCCGCCTGCCCGAGCTGCGGCACTGCGATCAAGCCCTACGACAACGTCCCGGTCCTGGCGTGGCTGTGGCTGGGCGGGAAGTGCCGGGCGTGCAAGGCCTCGATCTCGCCGCTCTACCCGCTGGTGGAGGCGATGTTCGGCGTGCTGGCGGTGCTGCTCTTCCGCCACGTGGTCCGGGACATCGCGTACTTCGACGCCCCCCACCTCGTCGCGTTCGTCTGGTACGGGTGGTTGTGCTTCGCGATCGTGGCGATGACCTTCATCGACCTGCGCCACAAGATCATCCCCGACGAGTTCAGCATCTACAGCGTGCCGGTGGGCATCGGCGGCGCCGCGCTCCTGCACGGGCTCGGGTACGAGCTGGCGCCTACCTGGCAGCAGTCGGTGGTAGGCGCCCTCGCCGGCGGCGGGCTCCTCCTCGGGGTGATCGGCCTCGGCTGGCTCGTCTACAAGCGTGAGGCGATGGGCATGGGCGACGCGAAGCTGCTCGCGGCGTTCGGCGCCTGGTTCGGGGCGCTCCCGGCCATCCCGGCCATCCTCATCGTCGGCAGCGTCGTCGGCAGCCTCATCGGGGTGTCCGCGGCGCTCGCCACGCGGTCGAGCCTCAAGCTGGCGATCCCGTTCGGCCCGTTCCTGGGCTTCGGGGCGATCGTGTGGCTGTTCTTCGGGGACAACCTCGTGATCCGCTGGGCGCACCTCTTCGGGTAGGCGCGCGGCGGCGCCGGGCAGGCCGCCGGCGAAGCCCGTCCGTACCTACCCCTGCATCCCGTATTGCAGCCGCTGCAGCAGCTCGCGGTTCTTCCCGTCCACCGCGGCTTGGATCAGGAACAGGTCGATGATCGGCCAGAGGATCCCGAAGCCGCAGGTGAAGTACGAGGCGACGATCTGCAGCACACCCATTCCCACGTCGCCCATGTACATGCGGCCGATGCCGGGGAGGCCCAGGAAGACCAAAAGCTGCAAAACCAGGGCGGTGTTCCGGTCTTTGCGCTGGTTCTGGTAGAGCATCTGCATCTCCAGCCGGCGGTTGTCGGGGAGGCCCCGCATCACGGCCATCATCTCCATCTCGACGGGATCTGCCACGGTCACTCCGTTTGGGGGCGGGAAGGTACCACGATTGACGAGAGGACAAGGAGGGATGCAGGGTCCGGGCGCGCGACACCCTACGGGTCGCTCCCGCTCCCCCGAGGGCGTGACTCGTGCTACTCCGCAAAGATGCGCCGCACACTCCGGATCGCCGGCCTCCTCCTCGTCCTCGTGATCATCGTCGTCGTCACCCCGCTCGCCTCGGCGTTCATCGGGAACGCGCCGATCACCCCGGGGGTGGTGGGCACGGGCATCGAGGTGGTGCAGGACGGGTACACCACGGTGGGCCTGCTCTCCCTCGGCGAGGGCCGCTATGCCCTCGTGGACGCGGGGAATGACCCAACGGGAAAGCCGATCCTCGACGCGCTGGCCGCCCACGGTGCCGGCCCCGACGCGGTGGACGCCATCCTCCTCACCCACGCCCACCCCGACCACGTCGCCGCGTGCGCCGTTTTCCCGAAGGCCGTGACCTACGTCGGGTCCGCCGAGCTGCCGTACCTGCACGGCGAGCGGGCCTACCAGGGCCCGCTGCCGCGGCTCTTCGGCCCCAAACGTGCCGACTGCCCCAACGTGCAGCCGGTGGCCGACCTGGAGACGCTCAACCTCGGCGGCTCCCGCATCACCGCGTGGTCGGTGCCCGGCCACACCGCCGGGAGCACGGCCTGGTCGGTGGGGGACACCCTGTTCGTCGGCGACGCCGCCACTTCCCGCGCCAAGGGTCCTGTCCTTGGTCCGCCCTGGGTCTTCTCGGACGACCTCGGCACGGCGGACGCGTCGCTGCGCTCCCTGGCGTCGCGGCTGCCCGCGGTGCCGACCCGGGTCGTGCCGGCCCACACGGGCGTGGTCTCCGGCGCGGACTTCACGCGGTCGTTCGGCCGGCCCTGAGCGCGGGCTCGGGCGCCCGCCCCGCCAGGCTCGCGGACGGCGGCACCTCGACCGCCGAGGTGTCCGGGCGGCAGGCCGGTGGGGCACCCCGGCCCGCGAACACCTTCACCGAGCCGCCGGCCATGGCGCCCGTCGCCGCCGGGCGCGGTCCCGCTTAGATCGGCCGGGTGTCCCTCCTGGTGATCGTCGCCCTCGGCTGCAGCGCCTCCGCGCCGGCCTCGGGCGTGGCAGCGGTGCTCGCCCGCGCGGACACCGACCACGACGGCACGCTCTCCCAGGCCGAGTACGCCGTGGTTGACGACGCGAGCGGCTTCCTGGAGCTCGACGCCGACCGCGACGGCGCCGTGCGCCTCGACGAGCTCGACGCCTGGGTGCACCTCGCCGAGCCCCGCCCCGAGGATCAGGCGCCCAACCCCACGGCGATCATGGACGCGCTCCAGGCGGCGGCCGTCGCCGCAGCGGTGGTCGCGCCGCCGACGCCGGTGCCGCCGCCGCCGGGCATGCTCCCTGCGGGGGCGTTCGCCGGGGGCGGAGCGCCGGGG
>CAIXRH010000262.1 GCA_903921785.1 uncultured Pseudomonadota bacterium | reverse complement strand
GCTCGATGGAGATCACCCAGCAGATTCGCAAGGAGAACGCGGAGGGGATGGCCGAGAAGTCGAAGGAGTTCGCGGAGAAGGGCGGCGAAGTGTACGTGCCCGGGGCGAAATAGAGGGGGCCGTCAGCGCCCGGCGCCCTCCCCGGTCCCCTCCGGCCGCACCGCGGCCAGCCGGAGGGTGAAAACGCTGCCCCCGCCGACGGCCGCTTCGTAGCTGAGCACTCCGCCTAGCCGCGCCGCGAGCTGTGCGCTGATCGCGAGCCCCAGCCCGGTGCCCCGCGGCCGGCCCTCCACCTGGTGGAACCGGCTGAACAGCGCCGCTTGCTGCGCCTCGGGGATCCCCGGCCCATGATCGACCACCTCGATCAACAGCGCGTCCGGCGTGGGGCGTGCGCGGAGCACGACCTCCGTGTCGGCCGGGCTCACACGCCACGCGTTGGTCAACAGGTTCACCACCACCTGCTCCAGCCGCGCAGGGTCGGTGGTCCACCTCAGGCTCACGGGGGCATCCACCCGCAGACGGGCGCCGCCAGCGGGGAACGCGGCCGCCACCCGGGTGAGCAGCGGCGCGAGGTCGGTCTCGCGCAGGTCGACGGGCATCTGGCCGGCGTCGATGCGCGAGAGATCGAGCAGGTCGTTGACCAGCGCGAGCAGGCGCTCGCTGTTGGAGCGCACGATGCCCCGGAGCGCGGCGGCCTCGCCTTCGAGGGGCAGGACGTGATCCAACAGGCGGACGGCGCCGGTCAGCGCGGTGAGCGGGGCCCGGAGCTCGTGGCTGGCCTCCGCGACGTAGGCCTCGCGTGCGGCTGCGTGGGCCCGCTCCTCCGTGATGTCCACCATCGCACCGACCGCGCCATCTCCCCATTCGGAGCCGCGCGCGGATTGCCCGGTGAGGCGGAGCCAGCGCGTCTCGGCCCGGTCGAGCCGGAATTCGGCGTGGATCGTGGTGCTTCCCGCGGTGGGCTCCAACGCGCGGGCGAGGGCAGCCGCCACGACGTCGCGATCGGCGGGCGCGACACGCGCCAGCAGCGTGGTGGCGGTGAGCTCGGACTCCGGGGGGACGCCAAGAAGGGCGGCCAGCGCCTCGGAGGTGGTGAAGACGCCCCGGGGGTCGATCTGCCACAACCAAACGTCACCCGCGGCGACGGCGCGCACCACCTTCGTCTCCCGGGCCGTGAGGCGCTCGACCAGGGTGCGCTGCTGGCGAAGGAACAGCGCCCCGAGGACCCAGGCCTGGACCACGATGGAGAGGGCGGCGCCGAGGTGTTGCCGGTCGGACACGTCGGGCGGTAGCGCGGGAAACACCCTCCCGTTGAGCTGCGCCGTGCCGATGGCGACCACGGACCCGAAGGCGACGCACCCCCAGCCCAACGCGGCCCGCCGACCGAGGAGCATGGTGGCGCCCAGCGGGACGAGCCCGAGCGCGGCGAGCGCTGGCGAGCTGGGGCCCGCCACGAACCAGACCTCCGCGACGATCCCCCCCGTCACCGCGAGCAGCGCCAGGTGCACCCCCAGCTGGTACCGATCGCGGATGAAGGCCACCAAGGCGGCGACGAGCAGCGCTGCGCTCGCGAAGGAAGGCCAAAGCTGCGTCGTTTGCAGCGCGTCGATGGACTCGCGAACGACGATGTTCACGAAAACCGCGAGCAGCGCCAGAGAAACCGTGGCGCCCAGGGCGCGGAAACGATCGGCCTCCGCCTCGCTCCCGGACTCAAGCACCCGCGTCGGCACCCAGATGTCGAGCAGCGGGACTCGGCCTTGCGGACGCTCGCCCATCCGATCCGGGTAACCAAGCTCCGGAGCGGTGCCCACTCGCGCCGCCTACGTCGCCAACAGTCTCCACTCCGGGCGGTGGGTTCCCGCCGCGCCGCGGACGGGGTAGGCTCTACGCCATGCAGATCGTCGCCGAACGCCCCGACGGCACTCGCCTTCTCCGCCTGGAGTCCGCGGCGGACGGCGAGCCGTGGCTCGCGGCCTTCGCGGGGGCCTACCAGGAGATCTGGAGTGAACCCCCGTACAACGAGCGGTTCTCCTCCGAGGAGGCGAGCGCGGTGCTCCAGCGGGCGCTACGCATTCCCGAGCAGGTCACCCTCCTCGCGGTGCGGGACTCGGGCGTCGTCGCCGGCTTTGCGATGGCCTTCCCGGTCGCCAGCAAGCCGGACGTGGTGCGGGAGATCCGCGGGCTCCTCCCGATCGACCACACGTTCTACTTCGCCGAGCTCGGGATCATGGAGAAGTGGCGCCACGGCGGCCTCGGCACCCAGCTCATCGAAGCCCGGCTCGCCTCGGTGGACCGCGCGCGGTTCGACCACGTGATCCTCCGCACCTCGGCGCTCAAGAACGCCACGTATGACATGTACAAGCGGCTCGGCTTCGAGGATACCGGGGTGTACATGGAGGTGCCGGCTCGCCGCAACGACGGGAGCTTCCGCACCGACCGGCGGCTGTTCATGGCGCGGGTGCTCGGCGGCCACTGAGCCACCGCGCCGGGCTCAGTCGGCGCAGTCCGCGGGGATGCCGTAGTCGACCACGATGTGGGCGCCAGGCTCGGGGAGCGAGCCGCTGTCGAAGACCACGGCCTGACCGGCTTCGTCGTAGCTCCAGCCCGTGGTGAGGACCGTGCCATCGACGCTGACGACGACGGTGGTGGGATCCGCCGGCGACGAGAGCCCGAAGCGGTCGGTCTGCCCGGTGGAGGAGAGGGTGGCGATCGCATCGAAGTACGTCGACCAATCCTGCTCGCAGATGTTCAGGAATCCGCCGTGGGTGGCGACCGCGGATTCGTAGTAGCCGTAGCCGGCCTCCGCGGTGCCCGCGGCGCCGGTGGGGCACCCGTCGGGCACCGGGCCCACGATCGCGGTGATCGAGCCGTTGGGCGCCATCTTCAGGATGTCGGCCACGTAGCTGGTGTAGCTGCCTGGGGACTGGTCGGGTTCGTCGGAGACCAGCACCACGGACGTCTTGCTGTCTTCGCGGAGGAAGCCGGCGTTACAGTCGCCCGGGCCGGAGCGCTGGAGCGCGGCCGTGGCCACCGCGAGGCCCGCCTCGGTGTACCGACCGCCTTCTCCGGCGATGCCCTCGAGCACCGCCGCCTCGAGGTTGGACGACTCGGGGGTGAGGATGCCGGTGTTGCTGCAGCCGGAGTCCCGCGTGGAGATCATGATCTGCCAGTCGAGGTCGAGCATCTGGAGGGTGTCGACGAAGCCGGAGAAGTTGTCGATCATCTTCTGCTGGTCGTCGCCCATGCTGCCGGACTGATCGACGTAGAAGAAGATGTCGGTGCGATCCCACGGGCCATCGCCCTGCCAGAACTCATCTTCCACGTTGGGGTCGTTGGTGCCGGTGCCGGTGACGGAGACGATCGTGGTGTCGACCAACGAGTTGCTGGTGAACCACACCTCGCCGCCGTACTCCTGCTCCGCGCCCGGGGTGAAGGCGACGGGGAACTCGGCCGACTCTCCGTGCGCGAGGTAGAGCGGGAGTGAGGGCGGGGTGAGCTCAAAACCATCGGCGGTGGTGACCGCGTTGTCGACCACCAGGGTGCCGTTGCCGACGTTGGTGACCGTGAGCGGCTGATCCCGCTGGCAATCGAGGAGCACCGAGCCGAAGTTGTAGGGGTTCGGGGTGACGTAGATCTGGGGGATGGTGCCGCTGCCGGTGAGCGGCACTTCGAGCTCGCCGCTGTCGGGATCGTCGCTGGTGACGATGAGGCTCGCGTAGTCGGTCGGGTTGACGGGCGAGAACTGGATGGGGACGAGGATGCTCGCGCCCGGGGCGATCGAGGCCGAGGTCTCCGCCGTGCCCACCGTGAACGCGGTGGTGCCGGAGAGCACCAGGCCGGTGACCTGGAGCGCCACCTTGCCCTTGTTGGTGATCTTGATGTCCTGGCTCGCGACCGACCCCGGCTCGGCCTCGGCGAAGGTGAGCGCGTCGGGCTCGACCTCGATGTCGGGCTCCAGCTCGTTGTCCCCATCGCCCGAACCGGACGGCGTGAATTCATGATCCTGAGGGCAACCAGCCAGCAACAAGAGGGCAATCATCGGGGCTCCACGACAGAAGGGTAGCCCGGAATTCTCGGGCCCGACACTAGGATCAGGATGTCGCGGTGCGCCGCGTCGGAGACCGCGCTCAGGTGCCGCTGCCGTAGGTGCTCCCCGTGTCCCCCGAGGACCCGCCGCCGCCGCCGCCGCCTGCGTAGCCCGACGCGCTGGCGCCCGGGGTGGAGGTGAGCGCGGATCCCGCGGTGAACCCCACCGCGTCGTCGTTGTGCTGCATGCGGGTCATCCCGGCGCGGGACACAACCACCGTCCAACTGTCGGTGCGGCCTTTGGCGAGCGCCTTCTTGTTCACGAACGTCACGCAGAAGTAACCATCCACGCTGCCGTCGTTGTTGGCGTCGCAGGCGAAGTCGGAGGCGGGGTTGTCGAGCTGGCCGCGGGGGTTGAAGACCAGGGAGTCCCCCCAGGTGTCGACCCCCGCGAGCGCCGCATCGGGGGTGCGGAGGCTCACGCCCGGGAGGCTGTCCTCCTGGTCCTTCTGGATGTTGACGTGGCCTTCTTCCTGCATGTTGTCGGTGCCCGACATGTCGACCGGGAGGGTGTCCCACGCGGTGGAATGCGAAGGCTCATCGCCACGCTGCACCCAGTATTCGCCGTAGTTGAGCGCGCCGGAGGCGGGGTCGGCGTCGGTCTCGGTGAAGTACACGCGGTACTGCACGTTGTCGGCCACGGCCATCGCCCGGGCGGACTCGGC
Organism: uncultured Pseudomonadota bacterium; assembly: GCA_903921785.1. GTDB lineage: Bacteria > Myxococcota_A > UBA796 > UBA796 > SXON01 > SXON01. The sequence goes on along the minus strand of CAIXRH010000262.1, from coordinate 26,372 downwards.
GTGGGCCTGGAAGTCGAGCGCTGCACGGCGGGCGCGCCAGGAGGGGATCAGCTCGGTGAGGAGCCCGGCACCGATGGCCGCGAGTACGCCGATGATCGCGACGACGATCGCGATCTCAACCAGGGTCACGCCGCGGCGTCCACGCACTCCTCACCTCGTCCAGGGCGTAGTGTACACCAGACCGGGCTACATTGCCGCAGCGTGCCCACCCCCGACCGTGTAGTCGTCCCCCTGGAGTCGACCGCGGCAGCGGCCGTCGCCGCCGTCGCCGACGCCCTGGCTGCGCACCCCCGCAGCCGGACGGTTTTGTTCCGCGCCGCGTCGGCTCCGGACGTGGAGGTGCTCGCGGCCGCGTTGGCCGCGTGCGCGGGGCGCGCCGGGGAGCTGGAGGCGCCCGCACCGGCGGATGGGTCCGAGGCCAGGGCGTGGTCTGCGGCGGGCTTGCGGCGAGCGTGGCTGCGGGGTCCGGCGTCTGCGGAGGCGCTCGCGGCGCTGCGCGAGGGCGGCGTCCGCGTCGCGCTGACGTTCGACCTCGCGGCGGTCACTCCGCGGGCGCTCGCCGCGGAGCTGGAACGCGCCGTGGCCGCCGCGCCGTGGCTTGGGTCCATCACGGTCAGCGCCGAACCGGGCGCGCCGACGCCAGACCTGGAGGAGCTTCGACAAGCGCTCGGCCGGGCGCGAACGATCACCCGTGCCGCGGGCGTCTCGTTTTCAACCCAGGGAATCCCCGCCTGCGTGGCCGATCCTGACGGTGAAGCCGCCGGCCATCGCCGTCCGCGCCTCAGCGCGGATCTCGTGTGGGGGGCCCCCTGCCCGCCATGTGCCCTCCGCCCGGTGTGCGTCGGCGCGCCGGCGACGTGGTGGGCGCCCGACGAAGGCCTGGTGTCCCCCGAGGCGATCATCGAGCCGTGGGAGCCGGCCGCGGGGACGACGCGGCTGCAGACCGTGGTGCGGGGTTTCGGGGAGCCCGTCGAGGGGCCCGTGCGCGCGGCGCCGACGCCGACCGTGTGGTTGTGGACGGACCGGCTCCAGGAAGCCGACCTTCCGCTGCCGTTCACCCACCTCGCGATCGAGTTGACGCAGGCGCGAATCGAGCTGGACACGCTCCAGCGCCTGCGTCGAGTGGGCCGCCCCGTACACGCCGGGTTGCGCATGGGGCCGGTCGTGGTGGACGTGCGGGCGATGGTCCACGCCCTGGAGTCGGTCGGCGTCCACACGGTGGCGCTCCTTGCCCCCGAGTCCTGGGTGGAGGCAGAAGTAGCCTTGCGCCTCGCTTTCCCGCAGCTCGACGTGCGCCGGATCGGCCCGCCTGCGGAGGGGTAGGCGGGCCGGCGATCCTCGAAAGGCAAGGGTGGTCCCACCTCCCGGCCCAGCTACAGCGTCGCGAGCCACCACCGCCGTCGGCGGCCGCGTTCGGGGGGGCCGGAGCGGGGCGGGCCGCGGTGACCCCAAAAACGACTGGCGGGTCACAATTGTGACCCGCCAGTCGGTTTCCCCGTTTGGTCTGGTTCGGCCGCTACTTGGCGGCGTCGACCCGGTCCTTGAGGTCTTCGGTGACGAAGTCGAGGAGGGTGGTGGAGAGCTCGATGATCTGCTGGTGGGTGAACCCTTCGTTGCGCAGCTGGCGGTAGAAGGCGCGGGCCACGGAGCGGTTCCGGTTGCGGAAGAGCTCGTCGGGGGTGGTCGAGGTCGAGGTCATGCCGGCTCCGGGGAGGTACCGCAGGGCATGTAGCAACGTCCGTGCCGCGGAGTCAAGTGGCGAGAAAGGCAGTTGTGACGCCGAGTGACACTCCGCGGTGCGTAGTAGAATACGCAGTGAGGGTGCGAAGCCCGGTACGCACCGCGTGCCGGCGCACGCGGCGGGCCGGCGCGATAACGAGGCGGCGATGGCCTGGGTTTGTCTCGTCGCCGCTGCGTTCGCCGTGCCCGTCCCGTTCATGGCGGCGCCGGGCGGGGGAGTGTCCTTCCACGGCGAGAGCTCGGTCGGCCCGGTGCTCGGCCGGGTGGATGTCTTCTCCGCCTCGCTCGACCTCGACGCGGGCACCGGCGCCTTCGTGGCCGACGCCGCCTCGCTCACCACCGGGCTCGGCCCGCGGGACCAGCGGATGCTCGTCTACGCGCTGGATGTGGCCACGTTTCCCGAGGTCCGGTTCGACGTGCAGCGGGTGGACCGTCCGCGGGACGCGTCGCCCAACGACGGCCCGGTCTCCCTCGTCGGCACCCTGAGCGTCCACGGGGTCACCCTCCCGCTCACGGTGGCCGCCACCGCCACCACCGAGGGCGGCAAGCTCCGCCTGCGGGGCGATGTGCCGCTCACCCTCGCCGACTACACCATCCCCGATCCTTCGGTGGTGATCGCCACCTTCTCCCCCACGGTCCACGTCACGTTCGACGTCGTCGGAGACCTCGCCCCATGATCACGCTCCAGTCGCTGCACCTCTCTGTCGATGGTTCCACTGCCCGCCTCCGGATCGATCATGGGAAGGCCAACGAGATGGGCGTGGCCCAGATCGAAGACTGGGAGGCGCTCTGCGCGTGGTTGGAGTCGGGTGCCGTGCGCACGCTGGTCACCTGGAGCGACCGCCTCTCGCCGAAGGGCGCGCCGATCTTCATCGCCGGCGCCAACGTCACCGAGCGGGCGAGCTGGGCGCCGGAGCAGGTCAAGGCGCACGTGCGGCGGCAGCGCGCGGCGCTGGTGCGGCTCCGGCACGCGCCGGTCTTCCACGTGGGCGTGGTCCACGGGGTGGCGCTCGGCTGGGGCACCGAGTTCATGATCGCCTGCGACTACCGAATCGCATCCCCCGGGGCGAAGTTCGCCCTCCCGGAGACCGGCCTCGGCATCCTCCCCGGCGCCGGCGGCGCGAGCGAGCTGTGGTCCATCGTGGGCCCGAGCCACGCGCTGCGCCTGGGGATGACCGGTGAGCTGATCGACGCCGCGGAGGCCGGACGCATCGGCCTGGTGGACGAGCTCGTGCCCGACCTCGCCGCCGGCCTCGCCCGCGCCGAGGTCCTCGCCGACCGGATGGCCTCTCGGTCGCCGACGGCGGCGGCGGCCTACAAGGCGGCGGTCCTCGCCAGCCTCGGGCAGCCCGGGGAGTCCCGGCGCGGCGTGGAGGCGAGCGCCTACGAACACTGCGTGGAGTCGGGCGAGGCCGCGATCGGCCGCGCCAACTTCTCGAAGATCACCGCGGGCGAGGCGCCGGAGTGGGGCCCCTACGCGAAGTGGTCCTCGTGATCCTCGCCGCGCTCCTGGCCTGCACCACCACCACGGGCGACGGCCCCTTCGAGCGCGCCTCGGCGGCGATGGCGAAGGGCGACATGGCCGCGGTGGACGCCGAGATCGCCGCCCTCGGCGACCCCCTCTCCCAGGACATGCTCCGGGTACGGCTCGCGGCGGTCGAGCCGCAGAAGGGGGCGCACTTCTGCGCGGCGGTCACCACCGAGTACGGAAAGGCGAAGTGCCAGCAGGTGCTGGGGCGGCCCCACCTCCAGTCGATCAAGCCATGATCGTGCTCCTTCTCCTCGGGTGTGCCAGCGCGCCGGTCGCGCCGGCGCCGCCGACCCACCTCGCCGACTGCGACGCCGAGCCCGCGCCCGAGCTCAAGGTCCTCTGTACCGTCCAGGTGGCCGCGGATCGCGCGCGCGCCCGCGACTTCGACGAAGCGGACCTCGCGTGCGACGGGGTCCCCGCCGGGGTGTGGCAGGAAGAATGCCACTTCCGCGCCGGCGAGGAGCTGTCGAAGGCGGGGGACCTCGAGCACGGGCTGCATCTCTGCCAGGAAGCGGGGCGCTTCCGCACCTACTGCTTCACCCACTCGGCGTGGGGCGTGCCCCCGTCGGACGCGCCGCTCGTCGACTTCGAGACCGCTGGAGCGGGCTTCTCCGACGTGCAGGGCGTAGAGAACCTCCGCGCCCGCTGGTGGTTCAACCACTACTTCGGCACGGGCAAGGCCGACGCCGCCGACGCGAAGGCCGCCCCCGCCGAGAGCCTCGGCGCGGCCCGCGGTGCCTGGGCGCTCGAAGCCGTCCGCCTCGCCGACGGCGACCTCGACAAGGCCCGTGCGGCCTGGGACGGCGCGCCGCTCACCGGCGAACCGTTGCCGCCCGACCGCCGCCTCGGCCACTACGACCTCCCCTTCGACATCCCCGAGGAGAAGGCGCTGCCCGACGTCCCGGGCTTCGGCGGCAGCCGCCGCCTCCTCGGCGAGTCCGACGCGGAGGACCTCGACATCGCCCTGCTTGAAGGCGCCGCGTTCCGCGAGGCCACCGGCGCCGACACCTTCCGCCCCTTCCTCGCCGACCCCCGGCCGCGGGTGCGCTACACCGCGATCCGCGCCTTCCGCACCCTCCCTTCCGACGACGCGGAGGCGGTGCTCACCGCCATGCAGGCGGACCCGGACCCGATCGTCCGCGCGCATGTGGCGGACGCGTTGAAGTACCAGACCTGGAAGGGGAAGCCGAACCTGCCGGGGCTCACCAAGGCGCGGCCGGCGGGGGCGCCGGGCGCCGAGCCCGGGTCGAAGGAGGCGCCGGGGGCGCCAGCAGGGACGCCGGAGCCGCCGCGCTGATTCTCCGGGACGCCGCCCGGCGTGGGGACCCCCTCAAGGCGTGGCCCCCTGTCGAGACACGGGAACGCACCACGGAGGTCGCGGAGTTCACGGAGAAAGACGTAGGCACAAGCCCGCCTTCCTCCGGGTCCTCTGTGATCTCTGCGGTGAATCTTCTCTCCTCGGCGCCGTGGCCGCCGCCGCCGCGTCTGGGCAGGCGCCCTGGCGACCGCAGCGCCGACGTCTGTCGTGGCTCGCGAGGGTGGAGAGGGGCCGGGAGGGCAGGGCAAAGGAAAGTGCGCCGGCGTACGGCTGGAATTGGGGAGCCCTGAGTCCCCTCATCCGGCGCTGCGCGCCACCTTCTCCCGGAGGGAGAAGGGTAGTCATCCCCACGACCTATACACGGTGGTATTGCGATGGGGCGCCCGTCCGAAGCGGCTCACCCCGCCGCGAGCACCGCCACCAGGAACGCCAGCGAGATGTACCCGTTGAGATCGAAGAAGGCCTTGTCGATCTTCGAGAGATCGCCGGGCTTCACGAGGTGGTGCTCGTAGGCGAGCACAGAGCCGATGGCGACGACGCCGACCCAGTACGGCCAGGAGAGCGGCTCCAGGAAGGGGAGGCTGGCCAACGCCGCCATGGTGACGACGTGGAGGAGCGTGCTCACCTGCATCGAGATCCGCTGCCCGAGGCGCGCGGGGATGCTGTTGAGCCCCTGGCTTTTGTCGAAGTCTTCGTCCTGGAGCGAGTAGAGGATGTCGAAGCCGGCCACCCAGGTGGCCACGGCGACAAAGAGCACGAGCGGCGTGGCGGTGACGCCGCCGGTGATGGCGATCCAGGCCGCGATCGGGGCGATCCCCAGCGCCACGCCGAGCCACAGGTGCACCAGCGACGTGAACCGCTTGCCGTACGAGTAGCCGCACACCACGGCCAGCGCGACCGGGGAGAGCCAACCGCACAGCGGATGCAGGGTGAACGCCGCGACCACGAAGACAGCGGCCGCGAGCGTGGTGAAGCCGATCGCCGCCGGGAGCGAGACGACGCCGGCCGGGATCTCCCGGGTGGCGGTGCGGGGGTTCTTCGCGTCGATGTGGCGGTCGACCACGCGGTTGAAGCCCATCGCCGCCGAGCGCGCGGCCACCATGCACACCACGATGAGCGCCCACTGCACCCAGGTGGTCGGGTGGGAGCGCGCGGCCATCACCGCCGCGGCCAGCGCGAACGGCATCGCGAAGATCGAGTGGGAGAACTTGATCATCCGCCCGAAGGCGATGACGGACTTCATGCCGCCTCCGGTTGGTCGAGCCACGCCCAGGCGTCCTCGGTGAGGCACCGCTCCCAGCGGGACTCCGGCACCTGCGGGAACGCCGCGCGGAGCACGGGGAGCTCGTTGCGCACGTCGAGATCCGGGGTGGAGGAGAGCGAGTCGGTGCCGATGAGCACCCGCACCCCGGCGGCGAACATCGCCGGCACGTCGGGGAGGCGCCCGGTGATGTGGAGGTTGCTCCTCGGGCAGACGCAGATCGCCGCGCCACGCTCGGCGACGAGCGCGAGGTCCTCCGGGCCGGTGAGCGTGCAGTGCACGAGGAGCGCGCGGGGCGAGAGGACGCCGAGCGAGTCGAGCCAGCGCACCGGGGTGAGGCCGGAGGGGTGGTACCAGGAGAGGTCCCGCTTCCAGCGCAAGAGGTTCTCGCGCCAGAGCCCGGTTCCTTCGCGGAGGAACTCCCGTTCGGCCGGGTCCTCGTCGCAGTGGATGGACCACCGCGCGCCGCGGGCGCCGATCTCCCGGACGGTGTCCGGATGGGTGGAGTAGGGCGCGTGCGGGGTGGCGCGTTGCACGCCGAGCCCGAGGGTGGGGCGATCGATGCCGAAGAACTCGTGGAGGGCGAGGCCGCCGAGGCCCGCTCCGGCCATCGCGGGGAGGCCGACGTCGAGGTTGGAGATGTCGATCACCGCCGTGGTGCCGGTGGCGGCGACCGCGGCGGCGTTGCGCTGCGCGACCGCGAGGCTCGGCGGCTCGCCGGCCCGGAACGTCTCGATCCAGGTGGGCAACCCCAGGCCGGCCGCGGTGGGGACCCGCGGCAGCTCCAGGTGGGTGTGCCCGTTGACGAGCCCGCGCCCCACGCTCAGAACCGCGCGTACCGACCCTCGGGCGCCGCCGCGACCGGGGTGAGCGTGGTCCAGTCGAGGTCGCGCCGCACGGGGGTGAAGCCGGCGACGCGGAGGTGGTGCTCGACCTCCTCGACGTCCGTCGTCCAGGAGCGGCCGGGCGCGTCGAGCGCGGCTTCGTCGAGGAGGATGGGGCCGAGGTCGTCCGCGCCGGCGAACAGCGCGGTCTGCGCCGCGCCGAGGCCGACGGTCGGCCACCACGCGGTGATGTGCGGCACGTTGTCGACCAGCAGGCGGGCCAGGGCGACCGTGCGGAGCCAGGCCTGCGCCGAGTCGTCGAGCCCGGCGGTCTCGCCGAGGCCGGTCCACACGCTCACGGCGGAGAAGCCAGGGCGGCCGTGGGCGAGCTCGCCCTCCTGGAAGCGGCGCACGTCGAGGAGGTGCTCGATCCGGGCCGCGCGGCCTTCGCCGAGGCCGATCGTGAGCGTAGCCGGGCCGCGGAGGCCGAAGCTCCCGGCGAGCCGGTGCATCGCCTGCCACTGCGGGCGGGCGGCGGCGCCGGCGCGGGTGGGGGCGCCCCCGAACCCGTCGAGCCCCGCCTTCACCAGCCGCTCCAGCGCCGCCTCCGGGCTCACGCCCGCCGCGACCGCGAGGCCGACGAGCTGCTCGGCGCCGAGGCCGGTGACCGAGAGGCCGTCGCGCTCCTTCAGGAGCCGCACCGCCGCTTCGGTGGCGGCGAGCGTGCCCGCCTCCGCCACGGGGAGCTGGAGGATCGCGGCGATCGCCCCCTTCGCGGCGAGCTCGGCGCCCCGCGCCGGATCCAGCACCGGCACGTTGCCGGCCATGAGGTAGGTCACCTCCCGCCGCGCATCGATCGCGAGGCGGCGCTCTTCGGCCGCCGCGGCGAGGTCGGCGGTGGTGGCGGCGTCGAGACCCAGCGCGTCCTCCCCGGAGAGGGCTTCGCCGGCGGCCGCGCGGGCGAGGAGCCCGTCCACCGAGGGGCGGACGAGGCGGCTGGGGGGCGGGAACAGGCTCAGATCGCCGGGGCCGAGGAGGCCGGCGGCCTGCCCGAGGGCCACGAAGCGGCGGAGGCCCATGAGCGCGCGGTCGTCCAGCTCGTAGCGGATGGCGCGGGTGAGGTAGTCGCGGTCGGCGGGCGGCGCGTTGAACCGGTCGGGCATGCCGGCGGCGGCGGCGCGGCGCAGGCCGTCGATCGCCTCCATCGGCAGGTCGGGGCGCCCGGCCCACACGGCGAAGACGAAGGGCAGGCCGGTCCACTCCTTCCAGACCCGCCCGAGGTCCACCCGGTGGGTGAGCCGCTCGGGGAGGTTCCGCGCGGCATCGCCGATCACCACGGCGCCCACGCGCCCCTGGGCGTGGAAGGCGCCGGTGCCGGGATCGACCGGGCGGACGACGAGGTCGGGCCGGCCGAGGGGGCCGCGGAGGAGGATCTGGGCGAGGAGCACGCTGGTGCGGGACTCCCCGTCGAGCACGACCTCCTCCCACTCGGACAGCGGGCGCTCGCCGACGAGGAGCACGCTGTCGACATCGCCGTCGGCGCCGATGCAGTAGCCGGGCACGATGCGCCAGCGGGCGCCCTTGTCAAAGAGGCTCCCGACCGGGACGAGCCCCACGTCGGCCTCGCCGTCGTTGAGCAGGCGGGCGGCCGCGCTCGGGACGCAGGGCATCACGTCGAACAACGTGCGGTCGAGGTGGCGGGTGAGCGGCCAGGCGTTGGTGTAGCCCACGCAGGCGACGCGGATCTTGGAGCTCATCTCAGGCCTCGGCCACGACGTGGTACAGGGTGTCGCGCTCGACGGGGATCCGGCCCGCATCGCGGATGAGCTGGACGAGCTCCGCGCGGCCGAGGGTCTGCGGCGTGCGTGCGCCGGCCATGTGGTAGATGCGCTCTTCGCGCACGGTGCCGTCGATGTCGTCGACGCCCCAGGAGAGCGTGAGCTGCGCCAGCTCGACCCCGAGCATCACCCAGTAGGCCTTGATGTGGTCGATGTTGTCGAGCATCAGGCGGGAGACCGCGTAGGTGCGCAGCGAGTCGAACGCCGTGGGCTCGCGCAGGCGGTTGAGCTTGTTGTTCTCGTGGTGGAAGCGCAGCGGGATGAAGGTCTGGAAGCCGCCGGTCTCGTCCTGGAGCGCGCGGAGGCGGAGCATGTGGTCCACCCGCTCTTCGTTGGTCTCGATGCTGCCGAAGAGCATCGTGCAGTTGCTCCGCAGCCCGAGCCGGTGGGCGACGCGGTGCACCTCGAGCCACCCGTCGGCGTCCACCTTGTCGTCGCAGAGCTTCTTGCGCGCTCGGGGGTGGAAGATCTCGGCGCCGCCGCCGGGGATCGAGCCGAGGCCGGCGTCGATCAGCTCGCGGAAGACCTGCTCGTAGGTCATCCCGTACTTCTCGGCGAAGTAGTGGATCTCCACGGCGGTGAACGCCTTGATGTGGAGGTCGGGCCGCTCGGCCTTGATGCCGCGGAGAAGATCGAGGTAGTAGCTCCACGGAAGGTCGGGGTTGAGCCCGTTGACGATGTGGACCTCGGTGATGAGCTCGCCCCGGAGCGCCTTCACCTTGCCTACCGCCTCCTGCAGCGACATGGTGTAGGCCGCGGCGTCCCCCGTCTTGAGCCGGGAGAACGAGCAGAAGATGCAGCTCGCTTCGCAGACGTTCGTGGCGTTGACGTGCACGTTGCGGTTGAAGAACGTCACGTCCCCCCACCGCCGCTCTCGCTCGCGGTTGGCGAGCGCGGCGAGCGCGGTGAGGTCGGGCGTGGCGAACAGCCGCACGCCGTCTTCCATCGTGAGGCGCACGCCGGCGTCGAGCTTCTCGCGGATGTCGGCCAGCCCGGCGCCGTCTACCCGGCGGCGGGAGAGCGTTCCCAGTTCAGTCACCATCCGCTTCCCCCAGGCCGCTCCAGCGGCGGAAGAGTTCGTTGTCGATGCCCAGGCGGTCGAAACACCGGGCCACGAGGTGGTCCACCAGCTCCTCGATGGTCTTCGGCTGGTGGTAGAAGCCGGGCGAAGCCGGCATGACCACGGCGCCGGCTTCGGCGAGCTGGGTGAGGTTGCGCAGGTGGATGAGGGAGAACGGTGTTTCCCTGACCACCAGCACCAGCGGCCGGCGCTCTTTGAGCATCACGTCGGCGGCGCGGCCGACCAGGTCGGTAGAGAGGCCATGGGCGATCCGCGCGGCGGAGCCGACGGAGCAGGGCACCACCAGCATCCCATCCACGCGGGCGCTCCCGGAGGCGAAGGGCGCGGTGAAGTCCCCCGGGTTCCAGATGCGGTAGCCGTACGCCGAAGGGTCGGTGCCGATCTCGTGCTGCCACACGACGCGGCCGGTCTTGGAGAAGACCACGTCGACCTCGATGGAGGTCTCGTCCCGCAGGAACTGCAGCGCGCGAGCGGCGTAGATCGCGCCGGACGCGCCGGTGATCCCCACCACGAGGCGCTTCACGGCGCCTTCCTCGCGATCACGATGCTCGCGACCGGCGGGAAGAGCTCCCACCCCTTCGCCTCAGCGAACCCGGCCTTGCGGCACATCGCCTCGAAGCCCGCGCGGTCGGTCCACGCGGCCATGCTCTCGGCCAGGTAGCGGTAGGCGCTCGCGTCCCCCGACACGATCCCCCCGACGAGCGGGAGCACCACCCGGTTGTAGGTGCCCGCCATCAACTTCGCGAGGAGGGTCGTGGGCTTGAAGAAGTCGACCACCACGAAGACGCCGCCGGGGCGGAGCACCCGGAGCGTCTCCGCCACGGCGCGCTCCGGCTCGGGGACGTTGCGGATGCCGAAGCCGGCCACCGCGCCGTCGAAGCTCTGGTCGGGGATGGGCATCTCCCGCGCGTCCGCGCAGACGATCCGCGCGTTCGGCGCCTTGTACTGCCCTTTGTCGAGCATCTCCTGGCAGAAGTCGAGCGCGGTGAGCGACTGGGCCCGGTCCTTGAGCATGCCCGAGAAGTCCATCGTGCCGGCGCAGAGGTCGAGCACGTCGCCGCGGGCGGCGTGCCCGAGCTCGCGGATGGCGATCTTGCGCCAGGCGCGGTCGATGCCCATGGACATCACGGCGTTCGCCGTGTCGTAGCCGGTGGCGATCCGGGCGAACATCGCGCGGACGGCGGGGGCCCGCGTGGGGTCTCCCGCCACGGGGATGCTCACGGCTTCGCCCGCGCCGCCGACCGGAGCGGTGCTCACGTGGCGCGCTCGACGAGGTACTGGCCGAGCACGGCCAGGGACTCCCGGTCTTCCGAGGGCGGGAGCGCTTCGAGGCAGGAGAGGGCATCGGCCACGCGGGCCCGCGCTTCGCCAAGCGCCGCTTCCAACGCGCCGGACGCCCGCACCTGCGCAACCAGGCCCGGCAGCTCCTCGGCCTCTGGCGCCGCCGCTTCGAGGCGTGCCCGGAGGCCGGGGATGCGCTCCATCGCGTGCACCAGCGGGAGCGTGAGCTTCCGCTCGCGGAGATCGGCCCCGGCGAGCTTGCCGGTTCCCGGCGAATAATCGAGCACATCGTCGGTGATCTGGAAGGCCACACCGACGCCGCGACCGAACCGCTCGAGCGCGGAGGCGGCCGCCTCATCCCCGGTGGCGTAGGCGCCAGCGGCGGCGGCCCAGGCGATGAGGGCGGCGGACTTCTTGTCGATCATCTCGAGGTACTGATCGAGCGACGTGTGCAGGTTTCCGGCGCGTTGGAGCTGGAGGACCTCGCCCTCGGCCATCGCGGTGACCGCGCGGCCGAGCTCGGTGACGGCGCGGAAGCCGCCGCTCTCCGCCGCGAGGAGCACCGCGCGGGCGAGGCAGAAGTCGCCCGTGAGGATGGTGGCGGCGTTGCCATACACCATGTGGGCGGCGGGGCGATTGCGGCGGAGCTCGGCGCCATCCACCACGTCGTCGTGCAGCAGGGAGCCGAGGTGGATCAGCTCGGCCACACACATGAGGCTCGAAAGATCGCCGCGGAAGCCGGCCGCGCCCGCCCCGAGGACGGTGAGCATGGGACGGAGGCGTTTTCCGCCCGCATCCACGAGGTAGCGGCCGACGGCGGCCACCGCATCCACCTCGCTGCCGACCAGCTCGCGCAGGCGGGCCTCACCGAGGCGAAGCGCGGGCGTGGTGCGTACGAACACCGCTTCGGGGCCCGCGACCGTGAACCGGGGACGCGACCCGGCGAGCCCTTCAGGCTCGGTGCGCCGCACGACCGACGACGGGTCCACGGCGCGACGGGGTTCCGGCTCCATGGCTCCTCCGGGACTGGTCGCTTCAGTCATTTCAGTGTTAACTGAAATCTCCTGGGAGGTCCACCCCCCGATGACCCACGCCGCTAACCAGGGACCCGCCGTTCCGCCCGTGCCCGCCGCAGCGGACGCCGCGGCGCGGGAGCGTGCGGTGGCGCTCGTCGCCGAGTCCATCGGCGAGATCATCGGCTTCTGGAACTTCAAGCCGTCGATGGGGCGGGTGTGGACGGTGCTCTACCTCTCCTCCGACCCGCTCGACGCCGAGCAGATCGAGCTCCGCACCGGGCTGAGCGCGGGGATGATCAGCACCACGCTCAACGAGCTCGTGCAGTGGGGCGTCATCCGCCGGGAGCCGGCGCCGGGAGGGCGGCGGCGGCTCTTCGTCGCGGAGACCGACGTCTGGATGCTCGTGGCGCGGGTGTTCCGGGAGCGGGAGTTGCGGATGGTCGGGCGCGCGGTCCGTCAGCTGGAAGCGGCGCTTGCGCTCTTGGATGGCGAGGGGAAGGGCGCCGATCCGCGCAGCGTCCACCAGAGCCGCTACCTGCACACGCGCGTCACCAGGCTCCTGGAGCTGGCGCGCACGGGCGAGCGGCTCATCGATCGGTTCAGCCGCACCGGCAGCGCCAACCTCCGCCCGCTTCGGGACGTGCTCGCCGCCGCGCGGTCCTGACCGCAACGGGATAAGCTGCCCTCATGTGGACCCTGGCGCTGTTCGCCGCCTGCACCGAGGACACGCGCACCATCACGGGCGTCGTGAAGGACATCTGGGGTGCGCCGGTGCCCGAGGCCACTGTGGTCGTGGAAGGCGTGGTGGAGCGGTATTACACCGATTCATCAGGCGCCTTCTCCATCGCGTTGCCGGCCACCTCCCTCACGCTCCGCACGGAGGCGGGAGCGGCGTCTGGGGAGGCGCCCACGGGCCCGGATGCGGCGTTGGGAGGACGCACCGGGGTACGCGTCCTCGTGGGGAAGGATGGCTACATCAAGGAGCAGGAGTTCACGCCCGAGGTGGCGGCGGAAGACGCGTTCACCCCGCTCACCTTCTCCATGTACCCACAGCCTGAACAACCCGGGTTCTACGCCGTCGGTCGCGATGCCTACGTGTCCATCGGGCACCAGCGCATCCAGATGGTGGGCACCGATACGATGCACTACTCGGGCATCCAGGACATCCCGGAGGAGGCGCTGCCGGCCGGGAAGGTGGAGGTGCTGTTCTCCACGCGCCTCCGACCGAGCGAAATCTCGCAGATGAACCTCCACCTCAGCCGGTTGGAGTTCGTGGAGAAGGGCAAGGTGAAGGGGCTCTTCGGCCCCGAGAGCGACACGGTGAACCTCTGGGTAGCCGGGGAAGACAGCCCGTTCGACCTCGTGGGGCTCGGCACCCGGGAGGACTACCTCCTCACCACGCGCGAGCCGCTGAAGCCCGGGATGTACGCCTTCCACGCCCACGACATCCTCCACGAGGAGGATGAGCGGGTGCTCTACTCGCTGCCCAAGGAGCAGGTGGTCGCGTTCCCGTTCGAGGTCAAATAGGCCCGTCGCCCGAAGGTTGGGGTTGAACAACGATCTGGGCGATTGGCGGATCACGGTCCGCGTGGCTGGGGCCGTGGTTGGTTGCCAATCGCGGCGCCACGGGGAATCCCCCAGCCCAGGGTGAGCAGCGGCAGCAGCGCGAGCACCGGCAGCATCCGGCTGGTGAGCCCGACGCAAGCGCCGAGGAGCACCGGGCCGATCAGCACGCCGGCCGCGAGCGCCCCCGCGACCGCCATGCGTTCGTACCCACGTGCCCGAAGCGCCGCCGCCCAGACCCCGGGCACGAGCGCGTACCCCGCCGCCGGCAGCGCCACCGCCACCACGGCCGCCCCGATCGCCGCCAGATCGAGCCAGCCGCCGACCGGGGAGAACGGGCGGAGGAGGCGCAGCGCGCCCCCCGCGCACCCGACCCCGAGCGCCAACGCCAACCCGAACAGCGGGTAGGGATGAAGCGCTTCCGCCGGCCGCGTGGCGAACCCGGGCCAGACCGCCGCGAGCGGGACCATCGCGAAAATCGCCAGCCCCATCGCGGCGGTGAGCGCCAGCGCCCACGCGCCGGCGCCGACGAGCACCCGTCGCGACGGACGCAGCAGCAGCAGCGGCAGCGCCGCCGCGAGCCGCACCGCCCACCCTGGCGCCTCCACCGTGGCGCCCCCGACCTGGGCGTAGACCCGTGCCCCCTCTGGCTTCGGCGCGCCGAACCCCGGCTCTCGCCCGAGCCAGGCGCGGGCGAGCCCGGTCACGCAGTCGCCCACCGCCTGCACACTCGCCGGCGAGAGGTTGGCCGGCGTGTCTTCGGGGGTGTGGTACCGCCACGCGCCGTCGATCAGCGCGAAGTCGTAGCCCCACCAGCCGGCGCGGCGGAAGACCGTGAAGTCGGTGTCGTTGGGGAGGACCGCGTAGATGCTGTGGGCGAGGGACGTGGCCTGGGCGCCGCAACCGCTCTCTCGCCAGGCCTGGAGCAGCTCCCCCTCCGGCCCGGCCGTTTGGAACATGTACGCCGGACCTTCGGTGCCCCGGGCCTCCACGTTCAGCACCAGCCGCGAGGCGCGTTCACCCTCGCCGGACGAGGCCCGATCGGCGGCGACGTGCGCCTTGGCGCCGAGGAGCCCGAGCTCCTCTCCGTCGGTGACCAGCACGTGCAACCCGGCGGGGACGCCGCCGACGGAGATCGCGCGCGCTGCCTCGGTGACGACGGCGAGGCCGAGGCCGTCGTCCGCCGCGCCGGGGGCTCGGGGCACGGAGTCGCTGTGGGCGGTGAGCCACACGCCCCCGACGGGCGCGCCGGGGGCGGCGGCGACGAGGTTGACGAGGCGGCCGTCCGGGGAGACCTCCCGGCGGACCTCGAAGCCGGAGGTCGTGAGGGCGGCGCTGAGGTCGTCGAGCACCGCGGCGTGGGCGGGGCTGCCGGTGGGTCGGGGCTCGGCGGCCCACGCGGCGAGCGGCACGAGGGCGCGGGTGGCGGAGAACCGCTCCGGCGGCGCGGACGCCGGCGCGGCGTCGGGCAGGCGCGGCCAGTTGAGCGCCACCCCCAGGACGACGGCGGCGGCGAGCGGAACGCGGGTGTCCACGGTCCCTGGTCACCCGGGGGGACCCGGAGCGCAAGCGCACGCCGCCCGGGGTCGGCTCGGCGTGGAAGTTCGTTGCTGCTCGACAATCCGCGGCCCCGCGATAGCCGCCGGCCGCGAGGAGGCGACGTGGAAGTGCTTGCCGAGGCCGGCTGGGTGGGCTGGGCGCAGATCGTGGTGGCGGTGGGCGGGCTGGTGTGGGCCCTCGTGGCGGCCGTGCTGCTCGGCCTCCGCTGGAAGGTGCCTCCGGTCGTCGCGACCGCGCCGCTGTTCCTGCATGGGCTCCTCCTCGCGGTGGCGGGCCTGGTGGCGAGCTCCCAGGTGGACACCCCGGGAGTGGAGCCGGAGGTGAAGGCGAGCTTCGTCGCCAGCTCGGTGGCGATGGTGATCAGCAACCACACCCTGGCCATCGCGGCGTTGCCGTCGGCGTTGGTGCTGCTTTTGGGCGGTGCCGCGGCGGGTGTGCGCGGGCGGCGGGCGTGGGGCGCGCCGGTGCTGGTGGCGCTGGTGGGCATCGCGGCCGCGCTCATGCCCGTGGCGGGCTTGTTTCAGCAGGTGCCGCTCCCGTTGGTGGTGATCCGCGTGGGCCTCTACGGCATCGCCCTGATCCCGCTCGTCGGGGCCCTCGCGGGGGCGAATTCGCTGGACAACAGCCGTGAAGGCGGGCTGGTGGCCGCGGCGGCGTTCGCCACGGTCGTGGCCGTCGGGGAGTCGCTCACCATCGGCCAGCTCTGGAGCACGGGCTTCCGCGCCCTCGCCGTGGTCGCCGGCTCCGACAAGGGCGCCTACCTCAAGGCGATGATCGCCGAGCTCCAGGGCTACGGGACGCTCGCAGGGATCGTCCTCGCGTTGGCCGCGGCGCCTGCGGTGGTGGCGCTCCTGCGCCCCCCGGTCGACCTCACGGAGGAGGAGATCCTCTCGGGCGCCACCAGCCCGTCCACGATGCGGTGGCTGGGCGGGGCGCTCGCGCTCACCGTGCCGCTGGTCTGGGGGGCCGCGTTCGTGGCCGCGGGGCCCGTGGGGCTGATGACGCAGGTCGCGGCGTTGTTCGCGTCGGGTTGAGCTACTCCTCCGGCAGGCCGTAGGTGGTCTCTTCCACGGTTGCGTGCGCCCCGGCTGCGGCCCGGATGATCCAGAGCTGTCCGTAGCCGTCTACCTCCGGCACCGGGTCCGCCCCCAAGGCCTCGAAGAAGTCGGGGAGGGTGTAGGTGTGGCCCGCGTGGAGGAAGACGGAGTCCCGCGGCGCCGCCAAGAGCAGCGGCGCGAGGTCGTCTTCCGCGTCGACGTCGGTGATCACCGGGAGGCCGTGGTCGTCGGCGGTGGGCTGCACGGTGAGCTGGGTGCGGAGGAGGTCGGTGGCGAAGACGCCGTCGAGCGGCACGGGGGCGAGGAGGGTGGCGAGCGCTTCGGCGCGGGCCACGCCCGCCGCCGTGAGCCCCGGGTCGTCGCCTTCGTCCTCTTTTTCTGCGTGGCGCACCGCGTAGACGGTGATGCCGCGGAGGGCGAGGACCAACGCGTCGTCCTGCGTGTGGGGGACGCCAGACCATGCCCCGGTGTCGTTGGCGAGCGCCCCCGAGTCGGTGGGCGTGGGCGCGGCCCCGGCGGGCGCCCATTCGGCTTCGGGCGGCAAGACCTCGTCGGCGGCGGGGGCGCCGCACCCGGCCAGGACGCTGCAGCCGGCCAGGACGACGAGCACCCTGACGAACGCTGCGGAGGCGGAACCGACTCGGACCACGAACTACTATAGCCCGGTTACATCGTCGGATGGTCAAGCCTCCGCCTCCCTCTGCCGCGCCCATCGGGATCGCGCTGGGGATCACCGGGGCCCTGCTCTTCGCGGAGCTCCCGGTGGGCGGGGCGCTGCTCGGGGAAGAAGCGTGGGCGCGCCGGGAGGTGCTCCTGCCCCCGCTCGCCCTGGCGTCCGCGCAGGCGGCGGCGGCGATCGTGGCCACGGGGCTCGCGCTGCGGGCTCGCCGGTTCGGCATCGCCGGCGTCGCCGGGGTGGCGGCAGTCTGGGGGGTGCTCGCGGCGCTGGTGCTCGCGTTCTGCCTTTGGATGGCGGGGCTGCCGATGCCGTTCTCGATCTGAAGGCAGGTGCCCGAGGGACCGGACCCTGCTCGGGAGCGGGAGCGGAGGCGGTTCCCGCAACGGGGAGGCCACCAACGTGCCCCAAATGATCCCGCTCCGGCCGGCGGACACCGGTTAGTCCAGGCGACGACAACGATGAACAGCGTGATCGTGACCGGCGGGGCGGGGTTCATCGGCAGCGCCCTCGTTCGTGCGCTGCTGGCCTCCGGCGTCGAGCGCGTGGTGACGCTCGACCGGCTCACCTACGCCGGCACCCTCGACAACCTCGCGGAGCTCGCCAGCGATCCCCGGCATGTCTTCGCGAAGCTCGACATCGCCGACGGGGAAGGCGTGTCCGCGCTCCTGCGCACCTACGCCCCGCGGGCCGTCCTCCACCTCGCGGCCGAGTCCCATGTGGACCGGTCCATCGACGCGCCGGCGACGTTTGCGGTCACCAACACCCTGGGCACCGTGCACCTGCTCGACCGCGTCCTCGCCTGGTGGCGTACGCTCCCCTCCGGCGCGCAGTCCGCGTTTCGTTTCGTCCACGTCTCCACCGATGAGGTGTATGGCTCGCTCGGCCCGTCCGGCGCGTTCACCGAGGCCTCGCCCTACGCCCCGAACTCGCCCTACGCCGCCTCGAAGGCGGCGGCCGACCACTTCGTCCGGGCCTTCCATCGCACCTACGGCCTCCCGGTGGTCACCACCAACTGCTGCAACAACTACGGTCCCCGTCAGCACCCCGAGAAGCTCCTCCCGCGGATGATCCTCCGCGCGCTGCACGGCGGGGCGCTCCCGGTGTACGGGGACGGCGCCAACGTGCGCGAGTGGCTGTGGGTGGAAGACCATTGTGCAGGCTTGATCGCGGCGCTCGAGCGAGGCCGCGTCGGGGAGGTGTACGCGTTCGGCGGGGGGGAGGAGCGCACCACGCTGGAGGTGGTTCACGCCGTGTGTGACGCCGTGTGCGAGCTTGCCGACCCGGAGACGCCTCCCCGGGACCGCGTTCGGCTGGTGAGCGACCGGCCGGGACATGATCGAAGGTATGCCCTCGACTCTTCGCGGGCGCGCGCCGAGCTTGGCTGGGCCCCGCGGGTCCGGTTCGCCGACGGGCTGCGGCGCACGGTGACGTGGTACCTCGCGAACCCCGAGTGGGTCGCCCGGGTTAGCGGCGGGGCATGACCGACACCTTCGACCGCGCCGTCGCCCGCGTCCGGGCCGGCGAGCGTATCGACCGCGCCGAT
This sequence comes from uncultured Pseudomonadota bacterium, assembly GCA_903921785.1. Taxonomy (GTDB): domain Bacteria; phylum Myxococcota_A; class UBA796; order UBA796; family SXON01; genus SXON01. Next base: position 8,079 of record CAIXRH010000262.1, on the reverse strand, counting down.
GCCACCGCGCTCTGGAACGAGGCCGACGACGCCACGCTCAGCGAGCTCGCCACCCTCGTCCGCGCCCGCTTCCACCCGCCCGATCGCGCCACCTACCTGGTGATGGCGATCGTCAACTACACCAACGTGTGTGTGGCGCGCTGCGACTACTGCGCCTTCTACAAGTTCCCCGGAGAAGCTGGCACCTACCTGCTCTCCTTCGAGGAGTTGGTGAAGCGGATCGACGTGGTCGCTGGCCTCGGGGGACAGCTCGTCGGGTTCAACGGGGGGTTCCATCCCGACCTCTCGGTCGCCGACTACGCCGAGCTCTTCCGTAGGCTCCACGCCCACTACGGCGAGCGGCTGGCGTTCTACGAGATGACCATCGCCGAGTTCATGTTCGTGGCCAAACGCAGCCGCGTCTCCTACGCGGACGCGGTGGCCGAGCTCCGGGCGGCGGGGGTGCAGTGGATCACCGGGGGGGGCGCCGAGGTGCTCGACGACGCGTTCCGCCTCCGCCACAGCCCCGGAAAGTACAAGGTCGAAGACTTCTACGACGCCCAGCGCGCCGTGCTGGAAGCGGGCCTCGGGAGCACCGGCACCATGGTCATCGGCTTCGACGAGTCCTTCGAGGAGCGCCTCAACCACCTCGATCGCCTGCGCAGCTTCCAGGATGAACGCCTCGCTTCCGGCGGTCGTGCCCTCGCTTCCTTCCTGTGTTGGACCTACAAGCCCTACCACACCGAGCTCGGCGGGCAGGAGGTCTCCACCCGCGAGTACCTCCGCCACCTCGCTTTGTGCCGTATCTGGCTTGACAACATCGTGAACCTCCGCACCAGCGTGCTCACCCGCAACGAAGACGCCCTCCTCGGGCTCCGCTACGGCGCCAACGACTTCGACCTCCCCACCGAGGACGAGGTGACCCAGAAGGCGGGCGCGACGGTCTCCCTGGAGTTCGAGCACATCCTCGGTACGGCGGAGAAGCTCGGGTTCACCCCGGTGAAGCGCGGTCCCTGGGGCGCGGCGGGGGAGTTCCGGGCCGCCAGGGAATGACGGCGCCTCAGGTCAGCCGGAAAACGTCCACCACCACCGCCCGGCCCCCCTTGCTGCGCAGCTCCACGCCGTAGCTCGAAGCACGACGTTCCACCTTGCCTTCGTTGGTCAGGGTGAGGAGGATCGACCGCACCGCGTCGACCAGTCGGCGCGCCTGCACGACCGGCTCCCCCGGGTGCTCGATGAACCACGCGGCGGCAACCGGCTCTGCCAGCCGCTCCCGCACCTGGACCGCGGACCAGCCGCCCACGAGGCGGGCGCGTACGCGTTCGCGGAGGGTGCGCGGGCGCAGCGCGTTGAGCACATCGGTGGGGTCCACGATCCTTTTCCTAATCCTTCCCTACAGGTTCAGCGACGACGCCCGAAATCCCGACCATGGCCGATCCCGATCCGGGTCCGTGGTCCCCCCGACGAGCCGTCGAGCTCATCGTCGCCGCCACGTGGATCGTGGCGGTTCTGTCGGCCTGGGGATTCCTCCGCGTCGTGCTCCTCCAGGGTGCGACCCGCACCGAAACTGCCGCGATGGAAGACCGGATGCGTCAGGCGACCACCGCGGTGGAGGCGCACGTCCGGGACTTCGAGCACACGTCGTGGACCCTGGCGACCGACCCGAGCCTCACCATGTGGCTGGACTCTGGCGCGCTGAGCGAGCCGCCGGCCGTGCTCGGCACCGTGGGTCAGCGGGACTCGGTGCTGGTCCTCGACGCGGTGGGGCGTGTCCGCTACCGCCACGACCAGCCCGCGCTCTCCGACGTCGCGCTGTCCACCTTGCCCGCCGGGCCGGGTCTGCGCGCGGTGGCCGATGGCGTGGCGTTGACCCAGAGCACCCCGATTCACAGGGGGCGGCTGGTCTATGCCCGCTACCTGCCAAAGGCGGCGCTCGAGTCGATCGGCCGGCCGTTGGGGATCGAGCTCACCATGGAGGGTACGCTCGTCGCGTCGCTGGTCCCGGTCGGCACGTCCGCGCTCGACACCCACACCCTCCTCGCCTCCGCCGTGGTCCCGGTGGACGACGGCGCCCGGGCGTTGGCGCTCCACGCCAGCGCCCCCCGCACGCTGTACGCCGCGAACACCGCGACGTTCCGGCTGCTCCTGGTGGTCTTCGCGACCGCGGCCGGGGCGGCCGGGCTCGCGGCCATGCGCTTCGTCCCTCGGCTCATGCTCCGAGAGTCCGACCGACGCTATTCCGAGTTTGTGGAGAAGAGCGGCGAGGCGATCCTGCTCGTTCAGCCCGACACCTTGATCATCCTGCTCGCCAACGCCGCGGCCTGTGAGCTGCTCGGTCGGCGCCGGGACGAGCTCGCCAGGCTGGCGTTGCCCGAGGTGCTGCCGATGTCCCCTGCGGCGGTGATCGGCCTCCGCGGGCTGTACGGTCAGTCGCGCATGCACTTGGGCGAGGTGCCGTTCGCCGCGGAAGGGCGCACGCGCCAGCTCGACGTGGCCGCCTCCCAGATGGTGCTCCAGGAGCACGAGACGCTCTCGGTGGTGGTCCGCGACGTGACCGCGCGCCACGCCGAGTCGGAGCGCAATCGCCACCTCGCGTGGCACGACCCGCTCACCGGCCTGCCGAACCGGAACCTCTTCCAGCAGCGGCTGGCGGAGGCGCTCACCACCGCGAAGCTCCGGGGCGAGGTGCTCGGGGTGGCCTTCGTCGACGTGGACCAGTTCAAGGAGGTCAACGACGACCTCGGCCACGACGCGGCCGATCGGCTCCTGGTGGACGTGGCCAATCGACTCCGGGAGGGAGTGCGCGGCGGCGACGTGGTAGCCCGCCAGGGCGGCGATGAATTCCTGGTTTTGTTCCCGAACCTTGGCTGCCGCGCCGACGCCACGGGGCTCGCGGAGCGGGTCCTGGCGTTGTTCCGCGCTCCGTTCTACGTCGACAATCGGGAGCTCAACCTCACCGCAAGCGTCGGGATCGCCGCCTTCCCGGACGACGGCGACGTGGCCGCTGATCTGGTGAAGCACGCCGACATGGCCATGTTCCAGGCGAAGGAGGCCGGGCGCGACGGCTGGCAGCTCTACGACGCCGAGCTGCGCGCCCGGGGGGCCAAGCTGGTGGAGACGCGCACCCGACTGAGCCACGCGCTGGAGCGTCGAGAGTTCTTCCTGCACTACCAGCCGCAGGTGGACCTTCGCACCGGGGCATTGGTCGGGGTGGAGGCGCTCATCCGGTGGCGGTGCGACGGGCGTATGGTGCCGCCGTTGGAGTTCATCCCGGTGGCGGAGCAGACCGGCCTCATCACGCCCATCGGTACCTGGGTGATCCTCGAAGCTTGCCGTCAGGCCAAGGCCTGGCAGGAGGAGGGGCTGCCGCCGGTGCGCGTGGCCGTGAACCTCTCCGCCCGTCAGTTCCTCCAGGGCGCGGTGATCGGCGCGGTGGAGGCTGCGCTCGCGGAGACGGGCCTGGACCCGCGGTGGTTGGAGGTGGAGATCACCGAGTCGTTGGCGATGCGCAACCCCGAGGTGGCGCGGCGGGTGCTGGAGGACCTTCGGGCCCGCGGCGTCACCGTGGCGCTGGACGACTTCGGCACGGGCTACAGCTCGCTGGCCTACCTGCGGCAGTTCCCGATCGATCGGCTGAAGATCGACCGGTCGTTCCTCGCCGAGGCCCACGCGAACCCCGAGCAGCACTCGCTCGTGGCGGCGATCATCACCCTGGCCCACGCGCTCCACCTCGAGGTGGTGGCGGAGGGCATCGAGACGCGCGTGCAGCTCGACCTCCTTCACGCCGACGGCTGCGACATCGGTCAGGGCTACGGTCTGAGTCACCCCGTCACCGGTGACGCGGTGGCCAGGGTGCTCGCCGAAGGTTCGGACCTGCGGTCCCGGCTCGCGGTGGTGCGCGTGGCCTGAGGGGCGCCCGGGCGGCGAACGACAACGCATCGGCATAGCCGACGCGGGGGTGGACAGCATGGCCGCGTTTGGCCACACTGCCGCCATGGAGCATCTCCTCCGCGTCGGTGGCGCTGGCCTCGGGCTCGGGGCGCTGACCAACGCGCTCGCGCGCGCCGGGGTGCTGGGGCCCGAGGGGCCGCTGTCCACCGCCCAGGTCTTCGCCGCGTGCGGGGGGATCGGGTTCCACTACGCGGTGCTCGGGGAGGGTGCGGGCGCGCGAGTTTTGGTGGACGGCCTCGCCCCAGGGGTCAGCTCGCGCGCGTCCGCGTCGCTCGACGCGGCCGCCGCCCTCGGCGCCGAGGTCCGCCACCTGTCGGACCCGCTGGAGCTCGGGCCCTCCCTCGCCGCCGGGGCGTCGGTGGTGCTCTGGGCGGATCGGGCGTCCCTGCCGTATGACCCGATGCCCCGCGGGTACGAGCGGTCGATGGGCATGCTCCTCGGGATCGTCGGCTTCGACGCCGAGGCGGACGAGTTCCTCGTGGACGACCGCGCCGCGTTGCCCCTGCCGGTGGACACCGCCCGGCTGCTCTTGCCGTTCACGCAGGCGCCGGGGGGGCCGACCGTCGCGACGCTCCGCGCCGCCGCGCCGGTGGAGCGACTCCCCGAAGTGCTGCTCCAACGCGTCGTGGAGGGGCTCGCCGCCCACCTCGACGGACCGCTCGGCAACCGCGGCACCGTGGGCATCCGCAGCCTCGCCCGCCGCATCCGAGATCCGGGGCACGACCACGGCTGGCGGCGGATCTTCGGGCGAAACCTGGCGATGTTCCATGCCCACGCCGCGCTCTACCGCTTCGTCGAGGAGGGGGTCGGCCCGGGGCTCGGTCGACCGCTCTTCGGGGACAGCCTCGCGGAGCTCGGGGTGCTCCTCGGCCGGAAGGACCTGCAGCGGCAGGGCGACCGGTGGCGGGAGATCGGGGCGGGGTGGACCGCCGTCGCGAACGCTGCGCTTCCGGACGGGGTCGAGAGCTTCGGGGCGGCTCGGCGTACGTTCATCAACCGCACCGCGCTTTTTTACCGCGACGGCCTCGACGCATCCCGAGAGCTCGCGGCCGCCAAGGAGCAGCTCGGCGGGCTGGCCCGGGAGGTGGGAGGCCGGTTTCCGATGGAGAGCTCCGCGCTTGCGCTCTTGCATGGGGCGCTCGCGGATGGCCTCGTCGCCCTCGCGCACCAGGAGGAGGCCGCTGGCCGTGAGCTGTTGGGGCTCTGCGCCCGCTGAGTGGGTCAGTTAGCTCCCCCGGGATGCCTCTCGACAGCGCGCTCTTGCTGCTCCAACTGCTGGTGATCCTGGGCGCCTCCCGCGCCGTCGGGATGTTGTTCCGGCGGGTGGGGCAGCCGCAGGTGATCGCGGAGATCATCACGGGCATGGCGCTTGGCCCCACGCTCTTTGGCCGGGTGGCCCCCGAGGCGTTTGCGGCCCTGTTTCCCGCATCGAGCCTTCCTGGGCTGGATGCGCTCAGCCAGGTTGGCCTGGTCTTGTTCATGTTCCTTGTGGGCCTGGAGCTCGACGTAGAGGCGCTCCGTCGCCTGGGTCGGGCGGCCGCCGGGGTGACCATCGGCACCACCGTGCTGCCGATGATCGCAGGCGCCTCGCTCGGTTTGTCGCTGTTCTCCACCTATGGCCAGCCGGGCGTCTCGCGGTGGGTGTTCTCCTTCTTCGTTGCGATCTGCTTCTCGGTCACCGCCTTCCCGGTTTTGGCCCGGATCCTCGCGGAGCGGGGGATGCTCAAGACGAAGATCGGGGTGGTGTCGCTCTCGGCGGCGGCCGCCCACGACCTCGGGGGGTTCGTCCTCGTAGGCGTCGCCACCGCGGCGGCCGGGGCGCACTCGCCGGCCCAGCTCCTTCGCGCCGTCGCGGTGACGGTGGGCTTCGTTGCCGGCATGTTGTTTGTACTGCGGCCGGTTTTGGTGCGGGTGGAGCGGCGCTTCGGCACGCTTCGGGACCTCAGTCAGACCGGATTCGCGCTCCTGGTGATCGCGGTGATCGCCTCTGCGTTCGTCGCGGAGCGGGTCGGCATCCATGCGCTGTTCGGGGCGTTCCTGGCGGGCGTGACCATGCCGCGGGTGCATCGCACCAGCGAAGCGATCCGCGGCCGTTTGGAAGACATCGCTACGCTCCTTCTGCTTCCTGTGTTCTTTGCCTCCACCGGGATCCGAACCGATCTCGTGGATGCCCTGAGTGTGCACGCGGGGCTCACGTTGGGCATCATTGGCCTGTCCACGGGGGCGATGGTCATCGGCGCGGTGGTCCCGGCGCGGTTCACGGGCTTTTCGTGGCGGGAGGGGTTCACCCTGGGGGCGCTCGCGAACACCCGTGGCCTCATGGAGTTGGTGATCCTCAAAATTGGCCGCGATCTCGGTCTTCTCCCGCCGCCCCTGTTCGCGATGCTGGTGGTGATGGCGGTGACGAACACGCTGATGACCACCCCGCTGGTGGCTCTGCTCTACCCGCGGCGCCGGGTGATGGCCGACATGCTCGAAGTTTCGGGCTCGGCCGCCGAGTGGCGGTTGGTCGTGTGTGTGTCGCATCCCGACTCGGCGGAGGGGCTCGGTCGGCTCGCGGTGGCCCTGGGGCAGGGAGACACGCGGGGTTGGGCGTTGCACCTGCAGCCGATGGGCGACCAGCCAGGGTTGTTCCCCGCCGCCGGAGAGGAGTCCGATCCCCCGGAGAACCGTGTGGCAACCATCGCTTCGGGGTCGGGGCTACGTTTCACCCCGGTCACCCTGGCCACGGCGAACACCAGCGCGTCGATCCGAGAGTTTGTTTCGCTTCAACACGCCCATGCCGTGGTGCTCGGCCTGCATCGCCCACTCTGGGGAGGCGCGCAGTTGGGGGGGCCGGTGGCACTCGTGGCGCGGGACCCGAACTCGGACGTCATCGTGTTCCACGATCATGGTCTCAGCGCCGTGAAGCGGGTGGTTTTGGGGCTGGGCGGCGACAACGACGCGGCGGCACGACGCGTGGCCGAGCGCCTGGCGCGGAGGCCCGGGGTGGAGCTGGTGGTGCTCGACGCGACGCGCGACGGGCGGAGAATCGACGCCTTGAAAGCGGCTTCCGTGGGGGCCGACCTGGTGGTCGTGGGCGTGGGCTCGGCCTGGGACCTCCCCCTCCAACGTTTCGAAGTGCGGGAGCCACGGCTCCTGGCCGAGCTTCAGACCTCCTTGCTCGCGGTCTCTGGCCCCACGGAGTGAGCCGTCGATTCGCTTGTCGATTCCGATTGACGGGTTAGCGCTGTGTTCCCAATCCAGAGGTCACGATGCCCCGCCCGCCCGTCGACAACAAGCTCATTCCGTTCAAGTCCGAACTCGGCAAGGTGCCCGATCACGAGATCGCCCTGAAGGCCAAGATCTCCCGGTCTGCGGTGGTGAACTATCGCAAGCGGCTCGGCATTCCGGCCTACGAAGGCTACAAGTTCCAGCCGGGCGCGTCGGGCAAGCAGGAGCCCGCGCCGGCCGTGGTCGTGCCGCCGCCGGCCCCGGTGGTGGAAGCTCCCCCGGTGAAGGTCAAGGGGAAGCCGGGGCGTAAGCCGGGCGTGAAGTACGGTCCGCCCGCGGCGCCCGTGGTGGCGCCCGTGGTGGTAGAAACGCCGAAGTCGGCCAAGCCGGCCACCAGGGCGGTGTTTGTGGAGGCGCCGAAGCCGGCCGCCCCCGTCGCCGCCCCGGCGCCCGCGGCCGTCGTCGCCCCTGCGGCGCCGCAGCGTTCCCGCGTGGCGCCCGCCGCCACGACCGACTTCCACGGTCGTCGCTCCAAGCTTGATCCGTACGCCGCCCTCCTCGGCGTCGAGCCCGACGCGGTGATCGCGGCCAAGGCCGGGGTCACGGTGGAGAACGTGCGTGCGTTCCGCGTGCGTCGCGGCATCGGCAAGCCCGGCTCGAAGGCGGCTCGCGCCCGCGCGGCCGCGGCGCCGGTGGTGGAAGCGCCGAAGGTCGTCGCCCCTCCCGCGCCCGCTCCGGTGGTGGTGAAGGCCGTCGTCCCGGCCGCGAAGGCCGCCGCGCCGGTCGCCGCGCCCAAGCCGGTGGTGGAAGCGCCGAAGGTCGTGGCCGCCCCCGCGCCCGCCCCCGTGGTGGCGAAGGCCGTCGTCCCGGCCGCGAAGCCTGCCGTCGCGCCTGCCGCGGCGCCCGCGCCGGTCGTCGAGTCCGCGAAGCCTGCCG
>CAIXRH010000261.1 GCA_903921785.1 uncultured Pseudomonadota bacterium | reverse complement strand
CCCGGTGTAGTTCAGGAGCAGGAACGGGTGCACGTCGTACGCCGCGCCGTCCATGTACGCGCCTTCGACCTTGCCTTCGTGCGGGTACACGTCCATCCACCGCCCCTTGAAGCCGGCCGACATGGCGTCGGTGTACTCCTTGCCGAGCGGCGCGGTGGCCTGGAGGGTGAGGGCCTCGGCCTCATCCACCGTCCAGGTCTTGTCGTTGGCGACCAGCGGCGGGTAGAGGTCGTAGTACGCCAGCTTTGGGATGCCGAGCATCTTGGAGCGCAGCTTGAGGTACCGGTGCAGCGTGGGCAGGTTCGCGTTGGTGCGGGTGACCAGCATGTCGTAGATGCCGCGCGGGAGATGCGTCGCGTCCATCGCGGCCGAGACCGAGCTGTCGTACTTGTGGGCCTTCGCGATGTACCAATGGCCCTGCACCGCCGTGTCGAGCATGCCGCCCATGGTGCCCGAGTAGTCCTGCAGCGTGCCGAAGAAGGTGTCGAACACCAGCTTCCGATCGTCGCGGCTCTTCGCGAGGCGCCACGCGGTGAAATTGGTCGGGTTCAGCGTCCCCGCCGTGCCGTCGGAGAGCTTGATCTCCGGCCACTTCACCTCCCCATTGAGCAGGATGGTGTGCAGGCGATCCGGCGCGGCGAGCACGTTGCCGGCCGAAGCGAGGAGCCCCTCACTGCCAGAGTCCAGCGTATGCGGCGCGTTGAGCAGGGTGGACTTGAGGAAGTAGTCGTACTGCGCCATCTCCGGCTTGCCGCCCGCGGCCGCGGCGACCTTCTCCTTCCCCGCCGCGAGGAGCTCCGGCGCGAAGAAGGCGGTGCCCTCCATCAGCCGGGTGTAGAGCATCTGCGCGGTCTGGGAGCGCCCCATCCACACACCGTCGTTGGTGTCGGCGTTGGAGAGGTTCATCGCGTAGACGTTGAGCCGGGTCACGAGCTTCTGGGCGGTGAAGGCGGCGTCCATGCACCCCTGGAGCTTCTCCACGACGTGCCCCCGGCAGCCTTCCAGCCCGTCCAACTCCTTGTTCGCCTCGACGACACCGGCCTCCCATGCTTCCACGGAGGGGTAGACCCCCGAGAGGTCCCAGGTGTCCTGGACCCGGGGCGTGGGATCGGCGGCGAAGGCGGCGGAGAGGAGGAGGAGCATCATCCGGCGCGGCTAACCGGTCGGGGCGCGGCCGGCGGCGTACCCAGGCTCACCTCGTCGGGGACGACCAGGAGGCCCCACCGGCCTGGAGGCGCCCCGGGAAGGAGTCGTTCGCCGAGTCGACGAATCGCTTCGTCCAGCTCGGGGTTCGGCCCGGTGATCCATCGCAGCAGGCTCGCCGCCTCCAGGGCCGGCCGCGGTCGCGGGCAGCTCAGCGCAGCGTGAATCGCGGGCGCAACATCGCCGGGACCGCCGCCGCCGCAGACCAGCCAGAGCGCCATCGGGCGCGGGTCGGCCAGCGGGCCCGGGCGCCCGACCCCCACCGCCGCGGCCGCCAGCTCCCTCGCCCGCTCCATCAGCCCGGCCCGCCAGGCGCCCGCCGCCTCCACCGTCAGCAGCCAACCGTGGCGCATCGCCGGCCCCACGGCCGCGGAGACCTCGATGAGCTCCTCGTCAGGGTGCATCTCTTCGGCCCTTCGGTAGGCGATCGCCCGGCGAACGGTCCACGCGACGGCCTCCCCGCGGGCATCACGCACCGCGGTGGACGCCGCCAAAAGCTCGTCGGCGAGGCGCTCGGCGTAGTCGACCTGGTCCTCCATGAGCGCGGCGAACGCGAGGCTGGCCAGCCTTGCGCGGCGCTCGCGGGGCTCCGGCGCGCTGACCAACGCCCGCTCGACGAGCACGAAGGCCTCGTCGGTGTCCCCGGCCCCCAAGCGGGCCTCGGCGCGCCACGTCCACACCCTCGACTCGGCCACGCCGGCGGGGAGGGCCGGAGGGACCAGCAGGGCGTCGATCGGGTCGCCCGAGGCGAGCGCCCGGCGCACGCGAAGGGCGTGAAAAGCACGAACCAGGCGTGGATCTCCGTCCTGATCGCGGGTGTCGAGGACGGATCGATCCACGGGCACTCCGGCCTCCAACGCCAGCGTGAGCGTCCCCAGACGGGACAGCCGATCGAGCTCCGGGAGGCCGGCGGCGGCCACGTCCTTCAGGGCGAGCTCGATCGCGTCCGCGGAGGCGTCGAGCGCGGCAAAGAGCTGCTCCCGCAAGAGCGCGGCTTCCAGCTCCGGCGGAACCTGGCCACGAACGGCACCCCAAGCCCCGTGCAAAAGCGCCGCTGCTTCGCGGTCCCGACCCTCCCGAACGCGCGCCGCGGCCGCCACCAACGCCTCTGGGACCGCCGCCGCCACATCGCCGGCGAGCAGGAGCTGGCGCAGTCGCGCGGGGTGACCCGACGGGAGCGCACCGGCGATCGTCGCCCGCCGAAGGCGACGCTGCCCCTCGTCGAACCGCCCCGAGAGTCGGGGCACCGCCGTGGCATCGAGCCCGCCGTCCGCGCGCACCTGGACCAGCCCCGCGGCTTCCAACTCGGTGAGGAGCAGCTCAAGCTCCCATCGGGGCAGCCCGCTCACCGCGGCGAGCGTCGTGACGTCGAGGACACCATCGCCCAGATGGACCCACAGAAGCAGGTCGTCGAGGTGGGGTTCGAGGCTCCCGGCCTCTCTCGCGGCGGCGTAGGGCCACCCGCAGCGGGCGCCCGCGACCAGCGCATCCAGCGCCGCTCGGTCGATGCGCACCCGGTCGTGCTTCCAGGTCGCGAACCCCCCGGACACCCACAGGTTGAGCTCCGCGGCCACCCGGGCGGGGAGCCCGCCGGTGCGGCGGTGAAGCTCCGCGGCGGCGTCCTCCGGGAGGTGCAAAACCCGCTGGGGCCCCTCGAAGAGCGCCTCGAGATCGGCGTGGGTGAGCGGGGGGACGCGCACCGCCTCGGGACGATCCACCCGTCGAAACACCGCGCCCGAGGCGCGCGCGCGCTCCACCACGGCGCGGGATGCGCTGTCGATCGCGGCGACCTCGCCCAGCACCAGCACGAGGCCGTCCGCCAGGCGCCGCGACAATCGTTCCCCCAGCTCGAGGGCCGCACCCGCGTCGGGCCGGGGCGGGCCCAGCAGGCGTTGGAGGGAGTGGAAGGGGCGTTCCCCCGGGTCCATCCACCACACCTGGCGGCCCCGGGCGGTGAGCGCCAGGGTGACCTCCCGGAGCAGCCGGCTGACCCCCGCGCCCGGTGGCCCCCACACGTCCACCGCTTCGCCCGCCGTCGCGCGTTCCACCAGCTGAGTGATCAAGGGCCCTCGACCCACGCACGGCATCGGTGGACGCACGGTCACGGGGCGGCCGGCGAGCAGGGCCCGCAGTGCGTTGGCCACCTCCAACGCGGAATTCGGGCGCTCGTGCGGCTCGCGGGCGATCAGCGACCGCAGGAGCGGTTCAAGCGCCGTCGGCAGGCCAGACGCGACCTCCGCGAGCGGCGCCGGTTCGCTCCAGATGCGGCCGACCGCGCGCGCTGCGGCGACCGCGGGTGAGCAGACGGGTCGCCGGGTGATCGCCTCCCAGAGCAGCACGCCCACCGCGTAGAGGTCGGCCCGCGCGTCGGCGCGCGCGCCCCACGCCTGCTCCGGCGCTGCGAAACGCGGCGTTCCCAGTGCCTCTCCGAGCGCGGTGATCGTTCGACCCAGCTGCTGCCCGCGCACGAGCCCGAAGTCCAGGAGCCACACCCGCCCTTCGCGATCGACCAGGATGTTGTCGGGCTTCAGATCGCGGTGGACGAGGCCTCGGGCATGGACCCGATCGAGCACCGCGCAGAGGAGGACCCCGAGCTCACAGACCTCCCGCCATCCTTCCGCCCGCCCGGGGAACGGCTGGCCGTCCACGAACTCGGTGACCACGTAGGTGTCGCCCTGGTGCTCCCCCACGTCGTAGAGCGCCACCACGCCCTCCACCGAAGCCTGATACAATGCCCGCACTTCGCGGCGGATCCGGGCCCGATTTTCGCGGCCGCGGGCCTCGAGGAGCTTGATCGCGCCGAGGCGCTGGTCCGCCTCTTCCCGCCCCAACCACACCTGCCCGCTCGCCCCGGTCCCGAGGGGCCGCAAACATCGCCAGCGCCCGCCGATGAGCTGGTTCGTCTCCACCACGCCCCGGTAACCCAGCTGCCGTCCCCCTCGCCGGGGCGGCCGGGTTGCAGTATGGGGCGGCAGTGACCCTCCTCCTCCTCGCGGCCTGCCACACCCTCGTCAAGGGCGACTTCGCCACCGCCGACCCCGACGCCTGCGGACCGGTCTACCAGCCGGCCTACGGCTACGGCAGCACCCCCGTGGAGCTCGCCGATCGCGACGAGAGCACCTTCGGCGAAGCGCCAGATCCGTACCACGTACGCCTGTCGTGGTCCGGGCAGCCCGAGGCGGAGGCGACCCTCCTATGGCGGACCGACGAAGAGACGATGGCCACTCGGGTGCAGTACGGAGCGGACGCGGACTACGGGGAGGAGTCGGCGGGTGCGAGCTTCATTTTCCTGGTCGGCGAGAGCCGCGTGCACGAAGCGCGCCTCTGCGGGCTGCAAGCGGACACCGAGTACCACTACCGGGTGGGCGGCGAAGGCCACTGGTCGGCGGACTACCACTTCCGCACCGCTCCCCCCGCCGGCACCGACGTCCCGGTGGTGATCGGCATCGCGGGAGATGCCCGGGACAACCAGGCCACCTGGGCGCAGCTCCTCGCCGCCATGGAGGAGCACACCCCTGACTTCGTGCTCTTCTCCGGGGACGCAGTCGACTTCGGGGGGCACATGGCGGAGTGGGACGCGTGGCTCGACGCCGGCGTCGGCTACATGGAGGACCACGCCTTCGTGATGGTGCACGGAAACCACGAGTTCTACGCCCAGAACTTCTTCGGCCTGGTCGCCCAGCCCGCCAACGAGCAGACGTTCTCGCTGGACTACGGCCCGGTTCACCTCGCCGTGCTGGACGACAGCACCGTCTCCGCGGATCGAGAGGCCCTGGGCGCGTGGCTCGACAGCGACCTCGGCGCCACCCCCCAGCCGTGGAAGTTGGTGAGCCACCACCAGCCCGCGTATTCGTCGTGCACCACCCACGGGGGCGACGACGAGCTGGCCGCGCTGTGGTCTCCGGTGGAAGAGCTTCACGGGGCGCAGCTCGACATCACCGGGCACAACCACAACTACGAGCGCAGCGTGCCGCTCCGTGGCGGGCTGGAGGTCGGGCCCGGCGAAGGAACCGTGTACGTGGTCTCCGCCGGGGCCGGCGCCGATCTCTACGCCAACTCCATGGCCAACCCGTACACCGCAACCGCAACCGTGACCGACCACTACCTGATCCTGACCGTGGACGGCGACGAGGCCCACGGCGTGGCCTACGACCTGGCCGGCAACGTGGTGGACGACTTCACCGTTCCCCGCAGTCCGTAGCGAAAACGGGGCCGTTCGGCTACGATTGGGTGACGTTGACCCGCCTCGTCCCGACCCTCCTCATGCTCTCGGCCTGCGCGTCCCCGACGCCGGCGGAGGTGCTCGCCGTCGGCTCGGCCGTGGAGCGCGGCGGCCTGGAGTCGCCGACAGTGAAGGTGCCTGACGCGGGGGAAGCCGGCCCGTACGCGTGCCCCGGAGAGCTGGGCACGCCGCTCGACGGGGGCTTCACGATCAGCGTCCCGGCTGACCCGGACGCCGCGGTGGTCGGCGGCGGCGATCCCCCGGGTCGGGTCCACGTGGTGCTCGGCGCGGACGGGGCCCATGAGATGACCCTGGTCTGGGAGACGAAGGCGGCCACGATCGGCGGGCGTGCCCAGATCGGCGTCGGCGGCGACGGCCTCTCGTGGACCATCCCGGGGGTCAGCTACGTCGTCGGTGCCGCGCGGGTCCACGTCGTGCGGGTCTGCGGGTTGGAGGCTGCGCACGCCTGGTCCTACCGAGTGGGCAGCGACGACGGGTGGAGTCCGGTCTACGGTTTTCGCACCGCGCCAGAGGCGGGGGTGGATGAGCCGGTGCGGTTCGCCGTCCTCGGGGACTCGCGGGACGGCCCCGAGACCTTCCAGGCGCTGAACGAGGCGATGATCGCGGCGGGCGTGGACTTCGTCGCCTTCACCGGCGACGCCGTCCCGTCGGGGACCTCGTGGAGCGAGTGGGAAGAGTGGATCGACGCCGGCGGCGCCGCGCTCCCGAACCTGCCGATGATCTTCGTCCCCGGCAACCACGAGTTCAACGACCTCAACTGGTTCGCCCTGTTCCCGACGGCCACCGGCCGCGCGCACGAGGCGATCAACTACGGCCCGGTGCACCTCGCCGTGGTCGACGACACCGCCAACTCCGGCGTCTCGATGACGGACGAGGCGACGTGGCTCGCGACGGATCTCGCGACTGCGACCGCGCCGTGGGTGATCCCCGCGTGGCACAAGCCCGCGGTGTCCTCCTGCAAACCGCACGGGGAGGACCCCGACACCAAGAAGTACCTGCTGCCGGTGGTGGAGGCGGCGCCCGCGGTGAAGCTGGTCATCAACGGGCACAACCACAACTACGAGCGCAGCGCGCCGGTGCGCGGGGGCGTGGTCGACCCAACGGGCATCGTGCACCTCGTCAGCGGCGGCGCGGGGGCGCCCCTGTACACGTCGAGCTACGGGTACGGCTACACCGAGGTCGAGGTGAAGTTGCAACACTGGGTGCTGATGGAGGCCGACGCCACCACCCTGCACGGCACCGCGTACGACGTGGCCGGCAACGTCATCGACGACTTCACCCTCCTGCGCTGAGCGGCTGTGCCCCGTACCGTGTCCCGCGTGAGCTACGGCAGCCGTGGCGCCGATCTGGTGGTGGTGAGCGTCTCCGCGCCGCCCGAGCGCCGCGCCGTGCCCGGACGCGGCCCCGTCGTGGTGCTCACCGCCAACGTTCACGGCGACGAATGCACCGGCACCGGCGCCTTGCTCCGGCTGCTTCCCCTGCTCGAAGCTCAGCTCACCCAGGGCACGGTGCACCTGTACCCGAGCCTGAACCCGGACGGGCTGGAGCGGCGCACCCGGCGCGTCCCCGAGGACGATCAGGACCTCAACCGCCAGTTCCCGGGCGACGCCTTCGGCTCTCCCGCCGAGCGCCTCGCCCACGCCGCCTGGACGGACCTCGCCGCCCGCCGCCCCGACGTGCTCATCGATCTCCACGCGGACTGCCCGGGCGCCGTGCCCTATGTGCTCCTCGATCGAGCCGTTTCCCTCCGCAGCACCGCGCGCACCGAGCTGGAGGCGCAGGCCCGGACGCTGGCCGCCGCGACGGGGCTCACGGTGATCCACGAATACCCGGACGACCGCTACCAGCGGTTTCGGCTCGACCGTTCGCTCACCGGCGCGGCGCTCAACCGCCTGCAGATCCCCGCCATCACCATCGAGGCCGGTCCGCGCCTGGTGCTCGATCCCGACGCGGTCGACCTCGCGGTGCGGGGGGTGCTCGGGGTCTTGGGCCAGCTCGGGATGGTCGACGGCGGGGCACCGGTGGTCGCCCCCAGCGTCGCCGGGGGGCCGTGGCGGCGGGAGTCGGGGCCGCGTGCGTCCACCACGGGCGTGCTCGTTCCCCGGGTGCGTCCCGGACAGCCACTGGCGCGCAGCGCGGTCGTGGCGGAGGTGCGCTCGCTCGCGGGCGGCCTGCTGGAGGAGGTCATCGCCGAGAGCGCTGGATTCGTACTGGCGCCCGCCGAGCGGGCCCACGTGGTCCCCGGGGTGGCGGTGTGCACCTGGGCCACGGCGGAGGTCGCGTGAGCACCGGACGGCTCTCGGTGGTGGCCGTGCCCATCGGCAACGCCGAGGACATCACGCTGCGGGCGTTGCGGGTGCTCCGTGAGGCGGACGTGGTCGCGGCCGAGGACACCCGCACCACCGCCGCCCTGCTCGCCCACCACGGCCAGACCGCCCGGCTCCAGAGTTACCACGATCACAGCGAGGCCGAACGACTCCCAGCCTTGATCGCTCGGATCCAGCGTGGCGAGCACGTGGCGCTGGTGAGCGAGGCGGGCACGCCGCTGGTCAACGACCCGGGGTTCCGGCTGGTGCGCGCGTGTGTCGAGGCGGGCCTCCAGGTGGACGTGCTCCCCGGGGCCAGCGCGCCCCTCGCCGCGCTGGTCGGGGCGGGGCTGCCCGTCGATCGGTTCTTCTACGGCGGGTTCTTCCCGCGCGAGGCCGGCGCGCGAGCCGCCCTCGCGGACGAGCTCGGCGGGCTGCGCGCCACCCTGGTCTTCTTCGAGTCCCCGATGCGGCTCGGCGAGACGCTGGAGTGGCTGGCCACGTCTTGGAACGACCGGGCGGTCGTGGTGGCCAGAAACCTCACCCGACAGCACGAACAATGGCTACGTGGAACCGCCGATGAGGTGCGCGCCGAGCTCGGCGACGAGACTCGCGGCGAGGTCGTGTTCCTGCTCGGACCGCCCCCGGAACGCCCGCTGGTCGCCGACGCCGACACCCTCGCCCGACAGCTCCTCGCGCAGGGCCTGGACGCCCGCGCCGCTCGCGACGCCCTGGCCGAGGCCACCGGCCTCTCCCGTCGGGATGCCTACCGAAAAGTGCTCGACGCCCTGGGGAAGTAGGTCGACGGACAACCCACGAAGGGCACCCGACCGACGTCGGCGCTCCGGTCCACCGGCCCAGGTGCCGGCGGGCGGAGCCCGCCGTGAACCGCCACCGCTCCGGTCCACCCTCGGCGCGGCGCCCTTGGCGGCTCCGGCGCAGGGGTTAGGCGGCCCCGCCCCCGAGGAGCCCTTGTCCGAGAGCATCCCCCTGGTCGACCTCCGCGACTGGTCCGATCCCGCCCGCCGCGCCGACTTCGTGCGCACCCTCGGCGAGGGTCTGGAACAATTCGGCTTCGTCGCCGTGATCGGCCACGGTGTGGACTCCGATCGGCTCGACGCCCTCTACGCCTCGGCGCGGGACCTCTTCGCGCTCCCGGAGCCCGCCAAGCGCCGGTACGAGACCCCCGAAGACGGTCGCCAGCGCGGCTACACCAGCTTCGGCGTGGAGCACGCCAAGGACACCCTGGTCCCCGACCTCAAGGAGTTCTGGCACGTCGGCCGGAGCCTGGGCGCCGACCACCCGCTCCACGTCTCCGGCGACGTCCCTCCGAACCTCTGGCCAGCGGAGCTGCCGGAGTTCCGCGCGCGGTTCAGCGACTACTACGCAGACATCGAGGCGTTCGCCGGACGGCTCCTCGCCGCCGTGGCGCTCTACCTCGGCCACGACGAAGGCTACTTCGCACGGCTCACCCACGACGGGAACTCGGTCCTGCGGATCATCCACTACCCGGACACCCCCGACGCCGCCCCGGGCGCGGTGCGCGCGGCGGCGCACGAGGACATCAACCTGCTCACGGTGCTGCCGGTCTCCACCCGGCCCGGCCTTGAGGTGATGACCCGCGACGGGCGTTGGCTCGCCGTCAACCCCGGTCCGAACGTGATGGTCTGCGACACGGGCGACATGATGGCCGTGCTCACGAACGGTCGCCTTCCGGCCACCACGCACCGCGTCGTGAACCCCGAACGGCAGGATGGCGGTCGGCTCTCGATGCCGTTCTTCCTCCACCCGCACCCCGACGCGCTGTTGAGCCCGGGGGTGCCAGGGATCAGTCCCCCCGTACGTACCCGCGAGTTCTTCCACGCCCGGCTTCGCGACATCGGGGTGGAGCGGCGCTGATTCTCTCCCCCGACGCTTGACCTTTTGCTGCAAAAGGCTCAGCATTCGGAGGTGTGATGTTCGCCCTGGCCCTCGCCTGCACCGGCTTCGACATCGGGGTCAATGATCCCGACGCGCAGGCGCCCGATCCGGTGTGGACGACCGAGACCTTCACCCAGGACGCCGCCCCGGCAGTCGACGTACTCTTCCTGGTCGACGGCACCGGCAGCATGAGCGAAGAACAGGCCGCGTTGGCGGCCGCCGCCAGCGACTTCGTCACCGAGCTGCAGTCCCGCGCGCTCGACTGGCAGCTCGGCGTCGCGTCCACCGACCTCACCGACAACGGCGTGCTCTACGGGGATCCGTGGATCGTCACCCCCGAGCACCCGGACGGAGTCACCGCGCTCGCCGAAGCGTTCTCCGCCATCGGCACCGGGCACGTGCCGCCGTCCACCGGGCTCGACGCCGCGACGCTCGCCCTCCGGGACTCCACCGGGGAAAATCGGGGGTTCCGCCGCGAATCGGCCGCCCTGCAGGTGGTCTTCGTCAGCGACGGCGACGATCAAAGCGGCCTCGTCCTCGGCGCCGATCCGGTGGGCACCTTCGTCGACCTGCTCGTCGGGCAGGCGGCGCGCAGCGCGCAGCCGGCCCGGGCCTCGGCCGTCGTCGGCGACGCGCCCCACGGCTGCGACGGCGCCGCGGGGTCGGCCAACGCCGGCACACGATACCTGGAGCTCGCCGAGCGCACCGGCGGCGCCACCGCCAGCATCTGCTCGGCGGACTTCACCGGCGTCGCGGCGGCGCTCGGGGAGCTCGCGGCGCGCTGGCCCACCCGGTTCGGGCTCCACGCCACGCCGGTCGAGGGAACGGTCACCGTCGAGGTGGACGGCGTGCGGGTCGAGCCCGCCGCCGTGGACTACGTGGACCCCGCGGTCGAGCTGAGCGAGCCGCCGGCGCCGGACGCGGAGATCCGCGTCCACTACCGCATCGCGGAGGCGTCGTGATCGTCCTCCTCGCCGCCGCCCTCGCCTCCACCCCCGTCGCCACCTGGGACCTGCAGCAGGACGACGGCGGGCTCACCTCCACGGGGGAGCTCGGGCAGTGGAGCTGGGGCGTCGTCGCCAACGGCCCCGGCAGCGGGTACGACGGCACGCGGGCCTGGGCCATCGGCCTCGACGGCGCCTACCTCAACGACTCGGTCGAGTACCTCAACGTACCCCTCCCCGATCTGACGGCCACGGCGGCCCCCGTCCTCCGCTTCGAGCAGTGGTACGGCTTTGGCGCCGGCGACTACGGCTACGTGGAGGTCGACTCCGGCCTGGGCTACCGCGGCGTCGCCCCGGTGTACGGCTACCCCTCCGCCCTGGGCTGGACCGGCTCGTCGGGCGGGTGGGCCGACACCTCCGTCGAGCTCACGCCGTCCGCGGTACGGCTGCGCTTCGTGTTCGTCTCCGACACCGCCGGCATCGGCGCGGGCTGGTTCCTCGACGCCGTGGGCGTGTGGGACGGCGACGTCACCGCGCCCCGCGTGGTGGCGCTCGATGAGCTGCCGGACACGGAGGACCTCACCGGCCCGTACGTGGTCGGAGCCACGGTGGACGATGACACCCGCGTCGCCTCGGCGACCCTGCTCTGGTCCACCTCCCGCGGGGACAGCAGCTCTGCGCCGATGATCGAGCTCGGAGAAGGGCAATGGCAGGCCGAGCTCCCCGGCCAGGCACCCGACACGGTGGTGACCTACCGCCTGCTCGCGAGCGACGGCGCCAACAGCACCACCTGGCCGACGACCGGTGGGCGGAGCTTCCGGGTGTACCTGCCGGCGCCGACGGACCTCACCGGGCCCGCCGGCCGCGTCGTCGCCACGGAGGCCACCCTGAGCTGGACGCCGCCCAGCTCGGCCCACACCGTCCTCGGCTACCGGGTGTACCGCGCCGAAACCGAGCTGCTCACCGAGACCGCCGACCCGACGGCGACGATCGAGCTCACCGGCGAAGACGAGTTCACCGTCCGCGCCGAGTACGCCGAGGGCCTGGGCGATGCCTCCGCGCCCTTCACGGTGGACGCCACCGTGCCGTTCCTCCTCGGAATCGAGCCGAGCAGCGGCTACGCGGGGGACACCCTCCGGGTGGAGCTCCTCGGCGACCACGCTCAGTTCGTCGACGGCGAGGTCGAGCTCGACCTCGGCGCGGGCATCACCACCACCGCGGTCGCGGTTCGCGACGTGGATCGCCTCCTCGCGGACGTGGTCATCGAGGAGAGCGCCGGGTCCGGGGACCGCACGGTCGTGCTCACCTCGCCGGTGGGCACGCTCAGCCTCCCCGGCGCGTTCACGGTCCGGGACGCCGAAGCTCGTCCGCACCTCACCGAGCTCAGCCCGTCCACCGTCACCCAGGGCGCGACGGGGACGCTGCTCGTGTCGTTCACCGGCAGCCTGGCGACCACCCCGGCGGTGGACCTTGGCGAGGGCATCGTCGTGGAGTCGGTCACCGTCGAGGGCGACCAGCTCCTCGTGGACTATGCGGTCGCGATCACGGCGCCGGTGGGCGAGCACGCGGTCACTGCGGACGACGGGGTGCGGCGGCTCGACGGGGTGAACCTCACGATCCGCGACTGGACGCCCGGGCCGGTGCAGAGTTGTGACACCGGGGGAGGCGCCCCGGCGGCGCTCGCGGTCGTACTGGCGGCGCTGACCCTCGTTCGGCGGCGCATCGCCGCGGGCTAGGCGAAGACCGCGCGCGGCGCAAGCCGCGTGCGGCACGGACCGCGTTCGAGCCCCTCGCCCCACCCGGGGGCGAGGGGTTGGGCTGAGCACTAGTGACTTCTTGACAAGTCAATGCTGCCGGGTGATCCGGGATTCCTGGAGAATTTCATGGATCCGAAGCGCTGGAGTGAAGAGGAGTTCGGGG